>JAFKFM010000020.1:584-1183 GCA_017308135.1 Alphaproteobacteria bacterium | reverse complement strand
ACGATGCCCGTGCCGACGTGTTCGATTACATCGAGCGCTTCTACAATGCCGTTCGCAGGCACTCGACCATCGGCTACATCAGCCCGGTCGAGTTCGAAAAGAAGGTGGGATTAGCTTAACTGAGCGTCCACGAAACCGGCAGCAGGCCATACCTACCTTGATCAACGCCCCAGCCTTCGAGTCAAACCAGTCTCCAAAAAACTCACTTCTCGGGATCGATCTACTGTCGATCTCTGAGAGTTTCGTGCTCTTGAAGCTGCTGGTTTGCGGCAAAGTGGCGCGTACCGCGAAGCCGACGTCTTCTCTTGGCGGATGATGCCGAAGCGCCGGCGATATTGGTGAAGCTCCTTCCCATCCGGGCAGGTGTAGAGATCCTGGGCGTGGTCGTAGGTGAAGTCGGAGCGGCTGAAGGTGCCGTCGCTGCGCTGGGATTTGTCGAAGACCGGAATGTGCGGCTCGATCCCACGCTCATGGACCAGCCAGGCGAGGTTCTCGGCCGAGCCATAGGCGCTATCGGCGGCGAGCCTCGCGGGCCAGAGGCCAAAGCGCTCCTGCGTTCGGTCGAGCATGGTGCGGGCCGAGCCGACCTCGGCCTGCCG
>JAFKFM010000020.1:0-515 GCA_017308135.1 Alphaproteobacteria bacterium | reverse complement strand
CAGGCGGCTTCATCGAGCGTGTCGAGATACTCGCGCACCGAGCGCCGTGTCCGGCCGAGATCGTCCCAGTCGACAGGCTCTGAGGCCTCCGCAGAGCGCTGCTTGTTGGCATCGGCCCTGATCAGGCTGGCGTCGACGGCAAAGCCTTCGCCGCCGACAAGCCCTTCCGTGATGCAGCACCGGACGGTCGCCTCGAACAACTCCCTCAGAAGGTCGCTCTCACGGAAGCGACCATGCCGGTTCTTCGAGAAGGTCGAGTGATCGGGCACGTCGCCTTCGAGCCCGAGCCGGCAGAACCAACGATAGGCGAGATTCAGGTGAACCTCTTCGCACAGGCGGCGCTCGGAGCGGATGCCGAAGCAGTAGCCGATGAGCAGCATCCGGATCATCAGTTCCGGATCGATCGAGGGCCGTCCCGTCTCGCTGTAGAAGGGACGCAGATGCCCGCGGATCTCCGAGAGATCGACGAACCGGTCGATGGTGCGGACCCAATGGTCGGCCGGGATGTGACGCTC
>JAFKFM010000019.1 GCA_017308135.1 Alphaproteobacteria bacterium | reverse complement strand
TAGAGCCTCGGACGTTTAATCGGATGCATATCCGGCATGTCTGAAGAGGTTTCTGGATTCGGCCGGGGTGACGAGGTTGCAGATGTCTCCGGCGGCCTGCCAGAGCGCGTCGAAGGTTCTAGCCGCAGAGCGCCTGAGATGGGCCTTGAGCTTTGCGAAGGCCATCTCGATAGGATTGAGGTCGGGGCTGTAGGGCGGCAGGAACAGGAACCAGGCGCCCCTGTCTGCGAGGCATCGGGCCGCGTGGGCGCTCTTGTGGACGGCGAGATTGTCGAGGATGACGATATCGCCCTTCGACAGGGTCGGGGCGAGCTGGGGCTCGACGTAGAGGTCGAAGGCGATGCGATCCATGGCTTTGTCGACGATCCATGGTGCGGTCAGCCCGTGGCAACGCAGGCCGGCGATGAAGCTTTGGGTTCGCCAGTGCCCGAAAGGCGCCGAGGCGGTCAGCCTCTCGCCGCGGAGGCTGCGGCCGCGCAACCGGACCATCTTGGTGTTGATCGCGGTCTCGTCGATGAAGACGAGCCGGTGAGGCTCGAGCCGCATCAGCGGCTGGCGACGCGTGATCCAGAGCGTGCGCTGCTCGGCGATGTCAGCGCGTGCGCATTCCGACGCCATCAGCGCTTTTTTTATATGTGAAGCCCAGCCGGCACAGGAAGCGCGACAGCACCGCCGGCGCCGCGCTCACCCCTGCCGCTTCCATGAGCCGGGCCGCGAGTTCCGGCATGGTGATGTCGGGCCTGGCCTCGACCTGCGCCACCAGGAAGGCGCCGTGCGCGTCCAGCCTGCTGCCGGGCGGGCGTCCCTGACGCGCAGGGCGCAGCGTCTTCAGGCGGCTCGCGCGCTGAAGCAGCTTCACCGCGAAGCTCTCGCTCACCCCAAAGTGCCGCGCCGCCCCACGACGCGAATGACCAGCCTCGACAAAGCCGGCAACACGCACGCGAAGATCGTCCGAATAGCTGCGACCCATGATCCACCTCCCCAAACGGTGAATCACAAAGCCGCTCTCAGGGGAATCCCACAGATTCCGATTTCAGGTCCGACGCTCTA
>JAFKFM010000018.1 GCA_017308135.1 Alphaproteobacteria bacterium | reverse complement strand
TTCGTGCAGGACAAATCGGCACTGGAGCGCGGGATGTTTGACACCGAAGTGGTACCCGAGGAGCTGACCCAGCTGAAGATGGGCAAGATCATCCGCGAGAAATTCCCTGACCTCAGCGAAGATGACCAGGAAGCGGTTCGTCAGCACGCCATTGCCGCCCTGACACTGACCCAGCAGGCCAAGGCCGCCATGGTCGGCGATGTGGTCGATGGGGAGTTTTCGGGCAGTACAGCTTTCATCGATGGGGTGCGCAAATTTGCCCTGAGCGTTACCGACCTCGACATCGATCTGATCGACCGCGTCAATCCGTTTGACGCCACCTATGCCGTGCTGGCCAAGGCGATGGACGAGAAGACCCTGTTGCAGGTGCAGGCTGTCATCAACGCCAAGAAGGACAAGCTGACCTACGAGGATGCGCGGATGCTGGCCGAGCGCGCGCTCGAGTTCAAGCGGGAGCGCGGGCGCCTTCCCTCGCTGACCTCGCAGGATGCCTGGGAGCGCAAGATGGCCGAGGGCATCGCCTTCCTGCAACGTCATGCGGCAAAGGCGGCGGCTGATGGCTGAGCTGAGCGATCTTGAACTGCTGGCCGAACTGGGTGTCGAGACAACGGCAGAGCCCAAGCGTGCCCTGACACCGCTGCAAGAACGGATCATTGCCGGTTTTGAGGATATTCAACGCTTCGTGGCTGAGCATGGACATTTGCCTCGGCACGGTGATGACCGTGACATTTTCGAGCGCCTCTATGCGGTGCGGCTAGACCGCCTGCGTAGCCTTCCGGAAGCGCGCGAATTGCTGGCCAGTCTCGATCGTGATGGCCTGCTGGATGGCAATGGCCCAGCAGCCGTGGCGCCCCAGGAATTGGGCGACGACGCGCTGCTCGCGGAACTGGGCATCACGCCGGGCGCACCAGACGACATCACACAGTTGCGCCACGTCGCGCCGCGAGCAGAAAAGCGCGCAGCCGAAGAAATCGCCAATCGCGAAAAGTGCGAGGATTTCGAGACCTTCAAGCCCCAAATCGAACGGGTACAAGCCGATCTGGCCAAAGGCGCGCGCGAGGCCAAGGCAGTCGATCAAACAGAGGTCACGCTCGAGGAGGTTCGGCCCGGCAATTTCTTCATCGTGGCTGGGCAGATGGCCCTGATCGCGGATACCTCTGACGC
>JAFKFM010000017.1 GCA_017308135.1 Alphaproteobacteria bacterium | reverse complement strand
TGGGATCGCAAGCGCGTTGGACGCTTTTTAAAACGCCTCGAAAAAGCGCATTTGATCGGGACATCTGCGGGGCCATCCGGCGTGATGATAACTATCGAGAATTACGACGAAATGCAGAACCCGACCGGCACGCATGGGGCCAACCGTGACGCCGATAATGGGGCCAATCAAGGGCCATCCGAGGGCCACACAATAACAATTAAACAATTAAACAAAGAAAATACCTCCGCCGGAGGGCAGGATCAGACGGCCAAATCGACCAGGGAATATGCCTTCCAAGGGGCAGTGATCCGACTGACAGCCAAGGATCTGGATCGCTGGGCACAGACCTATCACGCCATCCCCGACCTGAAGGCCGAACTGACCAGCCTCGATGCATGGCTGACAGGACAACCGCCCGACAAACGCAACCGATGGTTTCACACCGTCAGCGGATGCCTAAATCGCAAACATCAAGAGGCGACCGCCAGCCGGGCAGCCAATGCCAGTGGCAGCAACAACTCCATGGTGGCCGTGGTGCTCGAACAGAAGCGCCGACGCGAAGCAGCAGCTAAAGGAAACGGATAATGACGAGGAAGAATGCCAACGCCAAACCGGCACGGCGAGCCGGGGCTACCGGATCGAAAGCACTGGCCAAGGGCAAGACGATTGAAATTGCAGTGCCGGAATCGGGCAACTTGGCTGAAGCCAAAAATACGCTCGCAAAGGGCATCCCCGGCTGGGATCAAATGACCAGCGAACAGCAAACTGAACTCGCCGAGATTGCAACGGCACAATGTAAGCAGCGCCAGCCGGTCAAGGTGACGCTCACACGAAAGCCCGGAGGCGGAATGTCCATTGGTATCGCAGGGGAGTGCGAGGCGCATGGGCTACTCAAGCTGCAAAAGACGTTTGCGGCAGTTTCCATGGACCCGGTGAATGCGCGTGCAAACGAACTGCTTAAATACCTCGGCTCGGTCGGAGCGGACAATGCTGAACGCTACAATGCGGCTCTGTCATTTATCGAGAGCATGGAACCGAAAAATCAAGCAGAGGCGCTGCTACTGGTCCAAATGTACGTTACGCATGACGCGGCAATTAGGGCACTCAGCCAGCTTGGATCGGCTGAGTGGGCTCCGACAATGCAGACGTTCGGGAACCTCGCCACGAAATTGTTACGCACCTCGCAAGGGCAAATGGAAACGTTAGCTCGAATGCAGCGCGGTGGTGAGCAAGTGGTCCGCCATATACATGTCGACAATCGCGGCGGCCAGGCTGTAATCGCTGAAAACGTCCATGCCGGGGGCAATGAGAATGGAAAAAGTGACGATCAATCCCGTGCAACCGGAGCAACTGGCATCGGCACCACGCTGTTTGGCAAGGACCCGCTTGGGTTCGGCGTGCCAATCTCCAGCGGTGCGGGGGAGGAAACGTTGCCGAATGCACGGGGGTACCAATCCGGGCGCCCCTAAAGGGAATGGCAACGCCTATAAGCATGGTGGACGGTCAGCAAAGACGCTTGCAGCAGCCAAAAACCTTAAGGAGATTGCGAGGCTGCTTCGGTAATCTCGAAGTGGCCATAGCAGTATGGTCGAAGCCCCCAAAAAGATGGCAGAACCATCCGGAAAAGATAATCGCGGTTGATTAAATCGAAGATGTGTGTCATACAAATTCTGCCAGCGAAAGCAGTCCTAACGGCGTAAGGACGAGGCACTAGACAGACCACGCCAATCAATCCGCGTAGGTCTGTCATGCCACCTCAAAGAAAATACCCTGCAGTCACATTCCGGCTTAGCGCTGATCTTCTCTGCGACATAAGGAACAACGCGGGAAAGCAAGGCCTGTCGATGGGGGCATTCATTCGAGATACCATGGCAGATGGAATGCGCGCGATGCAACAAGCCGCCACAACCAGCAAAGATGTGGCTGCAGTTGAGGTGTTTCACCCGTCGCAGGCATGGGGAGTTAACCCGTAATGGCTCAGGATAATTCTTTCGCGCATCTGATCCCATCGCAGAACGACCCGTGGGCTCCCTTCCGCGTCGAAAGCGAAAAAACCTCTACCCAAGGCAACCCATTTGCGCACTTGATTCCATCTCAAGAGGCTCCTTCTCCTGGCCCAATTTACGGCCCGGCTGCAACGACTATCCAGCAAAATGCAGACAAACGAGCGGATAGTGCTGAGGCGCGAGCTCGGCGCGACCAGCAATTGCAAGAGGACAAATTCAGGCGCGACCAACAAGAGTGGCAAGCCACGCACAATCCAGATGGCACGCCCAAAAAAGATGAATTTGGAAATGAAGCCCAGCAAAAAGCGTCTGGTTTCTACGGGCGAATGGAGCAGGCCGAGCGAGAATGGCTAGCCCTGCCCGATGATGCAAAATCACCTCGTGGTTTGGTGCGTCAAGCCATGCATGCCTCTGCGCCTGATCTTGAAAACACGTTTTTAAATAGCAATGAGCGGCAACGGGCAGACCAGGCGGTAGAGAACTTTATCGCAGCACAGCTACGCCTTGAATCTGGAGCCGCGATCAGTCCTGCCGAATTTGATAGGCAATACCATATTTTTTTCCCGATGCCGGGTGATGGTAATGAAGTAATTGCCCAGAAAGCTCGCGCCCGCGCTCAGGCGATTGATGCAATGAAAATCGCGGCCGGGCCTTTGGCGGATAAGGCCCGTGCGACGTTGCAGCCTGTAGAGGGACAGCCGCGACAAGATCAGGGCGGCTTGTTGAGCTCACCTTCTGCCTCTGGCGGCCCTTCAGGTGGATCTGGCCCGGGTGGCGGCATCAACACGCCTGACATGCGCGGCGGCCTTCCTGTGGGAACTGGCATCAAATTCGGCATGGATGGCGGCGACAATGGCCCCTTCAACCGTGAGGAATACCTTCAGAAGAATTTCGGCATCAATGCCGATCAGGAGGCGAAAGCCCTTGCCTTTCTGAATGCCAATCTGCGCAATCCCGGTCTCACTCCTGACGCCATCAAGGGATGGTATCAGCAGAATGGCATTCCTGCCCCTTCCCAAGCCGATCTGGATCGCATGGCACAGGATGCGCAAAAAGGCGTGCAGTTCCAGCCTATCAATACGAGTGAGGCCGAAAAGGCGTATCTCAACCAGCTCCAAATGAACCTCGACAAGGAAGGCTATAACCCGACCAGTGCAGGGGCTTACGCAAGCCGCGCATTGACCGGTGCCGAGCTTGGCTTGTCTGATGAAATTGAGGGTATCGGCGGGGCCGTCAAAAACGCGCTTTCCGACAAAGGACTTGCCTCGGGGTACATTGAGGCCCGCGATACCGCACGGCTTGCGCAGGAGCAGGCGCGCCAGAAACAGGGCCTGCTTGGCTATGCTACCGAGTTCGGTGGCGGTCTTGTCCCCGGCTTGGCCACTGGCGGCGCCGGATCTGCTATCAAGACTAGCGCCACCCTTGGGGGTATCGCTGGATATGGATATGGCCAAGGCTTGGGCGGCTCAGCTCTTGGCGCCGCAACTGGTGCCGGGCTTGGCGCGGCCCTTGGGGCTGGTGGTCAAAAGCTGACGGATATGGCTTTGGCTCGTCAGGCTTCCCGTGTCGCTGCGCCAGCCAGTGATGGGGCACAGGTCATTCAGGCTGCGGATAATCTGAATGCAAAGCTTGGAACATCCATCAACCCTATGCCTGCCGATGTGGCGGGGCCCGGCATTCGCAATGTGACCGGAGGCGCGGCGAAATTCCCGCTTTCTGCCCAGCCCATCGTTAAGGGCGCGCAGAAAGTCACGCAAGAGGCAGAAAAAGCGCGCGATGCCATTGCCTCTTTAGTTGGCAAGCCCACCGAATTGGAGACGGCAGGCGAAGCGGCCTTGAATGGCGCGCAAAAGTTCATCCAGAGCAGCCGCAGCAAGGTGAACGCGCTTTATGACAAGGCACGTCAGCTTGGCGGGCAAGAACCTGTCGATTTGGTCAATGCCCGCGCGGCGCTTGATCGCAATGTCGCTGAACTGGAGCAGACGCCAGGCGGTGCAGCGGGACTGTCTGAGCTCAAGGCCCTGCGCGCGCAGCTCGATCAAGCCTATCCGGTTGAAGGTGTAAAAAACATGCGCACCCAACTGCGCGACAAGTTCATGCAGGATGGCCTGCGTGGTTCTGATCTGGAACGGCGCATCGGAACGGTGCTTGATGCGGCGGAAACTGACATTGTGGACAGCCTTAACGCCGCAGGAAAGGCCAAAGCGGCAACTGCCTATGCCGATGCCGCAGCGGCGCATAAGGAGCGCGTGCAACTGATTGATACGGTTCTCTCCCCTATTATTGGTGCCAA
Organism: Alphaproteobacteria bacterium; assembly: GCA_017308135.1. NCBI lineage: Bacteria > Pseudomonadati > Pseudomonadota > Alphaproteobacteria > Alphaproteobacteria bacterium. The sequence goes on along the minus strand of JAFKFM010000017.1, from coordinate 1,013 downwards.
AGGATCTGCGCCGCGATCAGGCGAAGAGATTATGGCCGCCCTCAATTCGGCCACACAGCGCAACAACGCGCGGCTTGGGCGCTTCATGAACGCCCTCCCGGCAGAGGATGCGGCGACGGTGCGGGCCACTGTCATTTCGCGTCTTGGCGCAGCCTCTAAAGGGCAGCAGAACGCAGAAGGCACCGCATTCAGCTTGCCGCAATTCCTGACGCAATGGAATGCTATGACGCCGGGGGCTAAGCGCAGCCTGTTCAGCGCTGATGTTCGTTCGTCTCTGGATGATCTGGCTAAGGTTGCTGGCGGCACGAAAGAGGCACAGCGCTTTGCCAATTTTTCGAATACCGGATCTGCTCTTGGCCTTGCCACAAGTGGTGCGGCGGCAACTGGGATCGTCGCGCATCCGTTCCTGACGATCAGCGGCGCTCTGGCGCAATATGGCGGCGGTCGGCTTCTCGCATCCCCGGCATTCGCCAGATGGTTGGCGCGCCTGCCCCAGATTAAGCCTAGTGCGATGCCGAATTACATTCGCAAGCTATCATCCATAGCAGCAGCAGAAGGCGGCGCATTGGGCGATATCGAGGGACTACAAAATTATCTGATGTCGAAGCTCGACGCTGGAAAGGTTGAAAAGCCTGGTAAGTTGCAAAAATGAGATAGAATAGTGCTCTCAAAGGGTTCTAAGTTTAACTCTATCTCCACGCCAGAAGTGACGGGATAGGCTAGTCTGACTAAGTCACAGGCGTCGAACTTATGGAGGGCAGATCATGGGAATAACCGCTTTATTGTTGCTCGCCGGGGCTGCAACCAGCAAGCCGGATCCTTGGGGTCCATTTCGGCATCTCATCCCGAAGCCAGACCGGCGCCCTGGCCTGCTGCCGGTTTGATGGACACCGAGATAGGCTTCTTTAGGCTACCCCAGCCTGGCGCTCGAAGTCGATAGGGCTGAGATAGCCCAAGGTCGAGTGCCTGCGGGTGGGATTGTAGAAACGCTCGATATAATCGAACACGTCGGC
>JAFKFM010000016.1 GCA_017308135.1 Alphaproteobacteria bacterium | reverse complement strand
TTCCGCACGACGGACGTGACGGGCATGGTGCACCTGCCGGAAGGCACGGAGATGGTGATGCCGGGCGACAACGTCGCCATGGAAGTTCACCTGATCGCGCCGATCGCGATGGACGAAGGCCTGCGCTTCGCCATCCGCGAGGGTGGGCGTACCGTCGGCGCCGGCGTCGTCGCCAAGATCATCGAGTAGTAGAGAGATAGTCTTCCGGCACGAAAGGCGGCGGCTTCGGCCGCCGACCTCGGCGCCAGAAAACAGGAAAACGAAATGGTGAATCAGAGCATCCGCATCCGGCTCAAGGCGTTTGACCATCGCGTCCTCGATCAATCGACGGGCGAGATCGTCAACACCGCCAAGCGCACGGGCGCCCAGGTCCGCGGGCCGATCCCGCTGCCCACGCGCATCGAGCGCTTCACGGTCAACCGGAGCCCCCACATCGATAAGGAAAGCCGCGAGCAGTTCGAAATCCGGACGCATCGCCGGCTTCTGGATATCGTGGACCCCACGCCGCAGACGGTCGACGCGCTGATGAAGCTCGACCTCGCCGCCGGCGTGGACGTCGAGATCAAGCTCTGAGCCGGACGCGAGGGAGTATCTAGCCATGCGTACGGGTATCATCGCAAAGAAGGTGGGCATGACCCGCCTGTTCGCCGAAGACGGCAGCCACGTCCCCGTGACGGTGCTCTCGCTCGACGGCTGCCAAGTCGTCGCGGTCCGCACGAAGGAGAAGGACGGCTACACGGCCGTTCAGCTCGGTGCTGGCAAGGCGAAGGTCAAGAACGTCGGCAAGCCGATGCGCGGCCACTTCGCCAAGGCGAAGGTCGAGCCGAAGCTGAAGCTCGCGGAATTCCGCGTCGCCGCCGACAAGCTGCTCGACGTGGGCGCCGAAATCGCGGCCGACCATTTCGTCATCGGGCAGTTCGTCGACATCGCGGGCCACGCGACCGGTAAGGGCTTCCAGGGCGTCATGAAGCGCTGGAACTTCCGCGGTCTCGAAGCCACGCACGGCGTGTCGATCAGCCATCGTAGCCACGGTTCGACGGGTCAGCGTCAGGATCCGGGTCGTACGTTCAAGGGCAAGAAGATGGCCGGCCACATGGGCACGGACCGCGCAACGGTCCAGTCGCTCAAGGTCATCGCCACCGACGCCGAGAAGGGTCTCGTGATGGTCAAGGGTGCGGTACCCGGCCAGGCGGGTCACTGGGTGCTGGTGTCGGATGCGGTCAAGCGCAAGCTTCCCAAGGAAGCCCCGCTGCCCGCCGGCCTGCGCAAGTCCGCGGCCTGACGGTAGGGAATCGAACGATGAAGATCGCGGTCAAAAATCTCGACAACGCGCAGGCGGGCGAAATCGACCTCGCCGACGACGTGTTCGGCCTGGAGCCTCGCCAGGATATTCTGGCGCGTATGGTTCGCTGGCAGCTCGCCAAGCGCCGTGCGGGTACGCACGACACGAAGGAAATCGGCGAAATCTCCGGCACCAGTAAGCGGCCGTGGGCGCAGAAGGGCTCGGGCCGCGCGCGCCAGGGTTCGACGCGTTCCCCGCAATGGCGCCACGGCGCCGTGATCTTCGGGCCGACGCCGCGCAGCCACGCGCATGATCTGCCCAAGAAGGTGCGCAAGCTCGCCCTCAAGACGGCGCTTTCGACCAAGGCCAAGGAAGGCAAGCTGATCGTCCTCGATCAGGCGAAGCTGTCCGCCGCCAAGACGAAGGATCTGTCGGCGAAGTTCGCCAAGCTCGGCATCTCGGCGGCGCTGTTCGTCGACGGCGCCACGCTGGACGACAATTTCGCCAAGGCGGCGCGCAACATCCCGCATATCGACGTGCTCCCGGTTCAGGGTGCGAACGTCTACGACATCCTCCGCCGCGATACGCTCGTGCTCACGCGCGACGCCGTCGCCGCTTTGCAGGAGCGCCTGAAGTGAACAGACACGCCAAGCCCGGCAAGTTTCCGAAGGACGCGCTGTACGGCGTGATTCTTTCGCCCGTGATCACCGAGAAGGCGACGCGCGGTTCGGAATTCAACCAGATCACCTTCAAGGTGCGTCTGGATGCGCCCAAGCCGCTGATCAAGGCGGCCGTCGAAGGCTTGTTCTCGGTCAAGGTGAAGGCCGTGAACACCGCCGTCATGAAGGGCAAGACCAAGGTTTTCCGCGGCCGCGCGGGTCTGCGTTCGGACTGGAAGAAGGCGATCATCACGCTCGCCGAAGGCCAGTCGATCGACGTCACGCAGACGATCTGACGGGGAACAGGCAACTATGGCCCTCAAATCATTCAAGCCGATCACGCCGGGTCTGCGCCAGGTCGTCCTGGTCGACAAATCCGACCTTTGGAAGGGCGCCCCGCATAAGGGCCTCGTCGAAGGTCTGTCGAAGACGGGCGGTCGCAACAATCTCGGTCGCATCACGACCCGCCATCATGGCGGCGGTGCGCGCAAGCAGTACCGCGTCGTCGATTTCAAGCGCACCAAGCGCGACATCGAAGCGAAGGTCGAGCGCATCGAATACGATCCGAACCGTTCGGCGTATATCGCGTTGGTGAAGTACACGGACGGCGAGTTCGCCTACATCCTGGCGCCGCAGCGCCTGGCCCCGGGCGATGTCGTCGTCGCCGGCGACAAGGCGGACATCAAGCCGGGCAACGCGCTGCCGTTGCGCAACATCCCGGTCGGCACGGTCGTGCATAACGTCGAGCTCAAGGTCGGCCGCGGCGGTCAGCTCGCGCGTTCGGCCGGCACCTACGTGCAGCTCGTCGGCAAGGACCAGGGCTACGCCATTCTGCGCCTTTCGTCGGGCGAACTGCGCAAGGTCTCGGCCGATGCCTGGGCCTCGATCGGCGCGGTGTCGAACCCCGACAATCAGAACGTCAAGATCGGCAAGGCCGGTCGCTCGCGCTGGATGGGCATCCGCCCGACGGTTCGCGGCACCGCCATGAACCCGATCGACCACCCGCACGGCGGCGGCGAAGGCCGTACGAAGGGCGGGCGCCATCCGGTTACCCCTTGGGGTAAGCCGACCAAGGGTTACAAAACCCGTCACAACAAGTCGACGGACCGTCTCATCGTCCGTCGTCGTAACGCGAAGTAAGGAGGAGAACCGTGTCGCGCTCGGTTTGGAAGGGTCCATTCGTCGATGGATACCTCCTCAAAAAAGCGGAAAAGACCCGTTCCTCGGGTCGCAACGAGATCATCAAGATCTGGTCGCGCCGCTCGACGATCATCCCGCAATTCGTGGGCCTGACCTTTGGCGTCTATAACGGGCACAAGTTCCTGCCCGTTCTGGTCACCGAGAACATGGTCGGCCACAAATTCGGCGAATTCTCTCCCACCCGCACGTTCCACGGCCACACGGCCTCGGGCGGCGACAAGTCGGCCGAGAGGAAGTAGCCATGTCGAAACCCTCTCGTCCCCGGTCGCTCAAGGAAACCGAAGCGCGCGCCATCCTGCGCACGATCCGGATTTCCCCGCGCAAGCTGAACGTGGTCGCCGAACTGATCCGCGGCAAGGCCGCGCAGACGGCGCTGGCCGAGCTCACCTTCTCGAAGCGCCGCATCGCCGGCACGGTCAAGAAGGTGCTGCAGGCCGCGATCGCCAACGCCGAGAACAACCATCAGCTCGACGTCGACCGTCTGGTCGTCGCCGAAGCGCATGTCGGCAAGTCGATCCAGATGCGTCGCTTCCACGCCCGCGGCCGTGGCCGTTCGGCGTCGATCGTCAAGCCGTACAGCCATCTCACGGTGATCGTGCGCGAGCGCGCCGCCGAAGCCAAGGCGAAGGCTGAAAAGCCCGCCAAGGCCGCCTGAGGAGTCGCCATGGGTCAGAAAATCAATCCGATCGGTCTGCGCGTCGGCATCAACCGCACCTGGGATTCGCGCTGGTTCGCGGATCGCCGGTACAGCGCGATGCTGCACGAAGATCTGCGTCTGCGCGAGTGGCTGCAGGACAAGCTGATGCAGGCGGGCGTGAGCCGCGTCGTCATCGAGCGTCCGGCGAAGAAGGCGCGCATCACGCTGCACACCGCCCGACCGGGCGTGGTGATCGGCAAGAAGGGCGCGGACATCGAAAAGCTGCGCTCGGAAGTCGCCAAGCTCACGAAGGCCGAGGTCAGCCTCAACATCGTCGAAATCCGCAAGCCGGAAATCGACGCGCGTCTGATCGCCGAAAACATCGCCCAGCAGCTGGAGCGCCGCGTGGCCTTCCGCCGCGCGATGAAGCGCGCGGTTCAGTCGGCGATGCGCTTGGGCGCGCTCGGCATCCGGATCAACTGCTCGGGCCGTCTGGGCGGCGCTGAAATCGCGCGTATCGAGTGGTATCGCGAAGGCCGCGTGCCGCTGCACACGCTGCGCGCCGAGATCGATTTCGGCACGGCGACGGCCAAGACGACCTACGGCACGTGCGGTGTGAAAGTTTGGGTGTTCAAGGGCGAGATCATGGCCCACGACCCGATGGCGCAGGACAAGCGCGCCATGGAACAGCAGCCCGCGCGCTAAGGATAGGACGCAAGAACCATGCTTTCTCCGAAGCGCACCAAATTCCGCAAGGCGCATAAGGGCCGTATCCACGGCAACGCCAAGGGCGGTTTCACGCTGAATTTCGGCGCCTACGGCCTCAAGGCCCTGGAACCGGAACGCGTGACCGCGCGCCAGATCGAAGCGGCCCGCCGCACGATCACGCGCCACCTGAAGCGCGCCGGCCGCGTGTGGATCCGCGTGTTCCCGGATGTGCCCGTGTCGCGCAAGCCCGCCGAAGTCCGCATGGGTTCCGGCAAGGGTTCGCCCGAATTCTGGGTGGTCCGCATCAACCCGGGCCGCATCCTGTTCGAGATCGACGGCGTGCCGAAGAACATCGCCGAAGAGGCGTTCGTTCTGGCCGCCGCCAAGCTGCCCATCAAGACGCGCATCGTGACGCGTCTGGGCGACGAGGCCTGACCATGACGAAGCCCGCCGATTTCCGCGCCAAGACGGACGACCAGCTGAAGGATCAGCTGGGCGACCTGCGCAAAGAGCAGTTCAACCTGCGTTTCCAGAAGGCCTCCGGCCAGCTCGAGAACGTGGCGCGCGTGCGCACCGTTCGCCGCGACATCGCGCGGATCGAGACGCTGCTGGCCGAACGCGCTCGCGGCACGGCGAAAACCGCCGCGGCCAAGGCCTGAGGAAGAGGACGAGAGAAGACATGCCCCGTCGCATTCTCCAAGGCGTGTGCACCTCCGACGCGATGGACAAGACCGTCACGGTCCGTGTCGAACGCCGCGTCATGCACCCGATCTACAAGAAGTTCATCGTGCGCTCGAAGAAGTATCTGGCGCATGACGAGACGAACCGCATCAAGGAAGGCGACGTCGTGCGCATCCGCGAATGCCGGCCGCTTTCCAAGCGCAAGTGCTGGGAAGTCGTCGACGGCACCGCCGCCTGACGTCAGCATCGAAGGACTGAAACCATGATCCAGATGCGCACCAACTTGGAAGTCGCCGACAACTCGGGCGCGCGCCGCGTCCAGTGCGTCAAGGTGCTCGGCGGCTCCCAGCGCAAGACGGCTTCGATCGGCGACATCATCGTCGTGTCGGTCAAGGAAGCGATTCCGAAGGGCCGCGTGAAGAAGGGCGACGTGCACAAGGCGGTGATCGTGCGGACCTCGAAAGAGATCCGCCGCGCCGACGGCTCGTCGGTGCGCTTCGACCGCAACGCGGCCGTGCTGATCAATAAGGAAGGCGAACCCATCGGGACGCGTATCTTCGGGCCCGTCACGCGCGAGCTGCGCGGCAAGGGCTACATGAAGATCATCTCGCTGGCGCCGGAGGTGCTGTGATGAAGGTCCGTAAAGACGACGAAGTCGCCGTCCTGACCGGCCGCGAGAAGGGCAAGACGGGCAAGATCGTGAAGGTCTTCCCGGACGACGAGACGGTGCTGATCCAGGGCGTGAATATGGTCAAGCGCCATACGCGTCCGACGCAGGGCCGTCCGGGCGGGATCGTGGAAAAGGAAGCCCCGATCCACGTCTCGAACGTCGCCTTGATCGACCCCAAGGACCGTAAGCCGACGAAGGTCGGCTACAAGACCGTCGACGGCCGCAAGCTCCGCTTCGCGCGCCGGTCCGGCGAAATGATCGATCGGTGATAGCCATGACGACCCGTCTTCAGGAAAACTATCAGTCGGCCGTGCGTCCCGCGCTCATGAAGGAGTTCGGGTACAAGAGCCCCATGCAGGTTCCCAAGATCGAGAAGATCGTGGTGAACATGGGCGTGGGCGAAGCCGCGCACGACGCCAAGAAGCTCGAAGCCGCCGTCGCCGAACTCTCGGCGATCACCGGCCAGAAGCCGCAGGTCATCCGCGCGCGCAAGGCGATCGCGAACTTCAAGCTGCGTCGCGGCCTGCCGATCGGCGCGAAGGTCACCCTTCGCGGTGCGCGCATGTACGAGTTCCTCGACCGTCTGGTGAACATCGCCCTGCCGCGCGTGCGCGACTTCCGCGGGCTGTCGGGCCGTTCCTTCGACGGCCGCGGCAACTACGCGCTCGGCATCAAGGAGCAGATCGTGTTCCCGGAAATCAACTACGACCGCATCGACGCGGTCCGGGGCATGGACATCATCATCGTCACGACGGCGAAGTCCAACGAGGAAGCCAAGGCGCTTCTGAAGGGCTTCAACATGCCGTTCTACAACTGACCGCCCGGAGCCTTTAGACATGGCCAAAAAGAGTTCGGTCGAGAAGAACAAGCGCCGCGAGCGCCTGGCGAAGCAATACGCCGGCAAGCGCGCGCGCCTGAAGGAAGCGGCGGCCGACGAGTCGCTGTCGGCGGAAGAGCGTTTCGAGGCGCGCATCAAGCTCGCCGAACTTCCGCGCAACTCCTCGCCGACGCGCATTCGTCTGCGTTGCGAGCTCACCGGCCGCCCGCGCGGCAACTACCGCAAGTTCAAGCTTTGCCGCATCAAGCTGCGCGAACTGGCCTCGGTCGGCCAGATCCCCGGCATGGTCAAGTCGAGCTGGTAAGAGAGAAGGAATTCGGACATGGCGATGAGCGACCCCTTGGGCGACATGCTTTCGCGCATCCGCAACGCGCAGTCGCAGCGCAGTGCGGCGGTCGACGTTCCGGCGTCGAAGTTGCGTGCCAACGTGCTCGACGTGCTGGCGCGTGAAGGTTACATCCGCGGTTACGCGTCGGTCGACGCCAAGAAGAGCGTTCCGTTCTTCTCGGTCGAGCTGAAGTACAACGAAGGCGAGCCTGTGATTAAGGAAATCGCCCGCGTGTCGAAGCCCGGACGGCGCGTTTACGCGAAGATCAAGGATCTGCCGAAATTCTACGGCGGCCTTGGCATTTCGATCCTGTCCACGCCGCGTGGCGTGATGTCGGACGGCGAGGCCCGCGCCCAGAACGTGGGCGGCGAAGTCCTCTGCACCGTATTCTGATCGGGGAGCCGGCAACATGTCTCGTATCGGAAAAGCGCCGGTCGCCGTCCCTCAGGGCGTGACCGTCGAAGTCAAAGGCCAGAACGTCGTTGTCGCGGGCAAGGCGGGGCGCCAGTCGCTCACGCTGCATCGCGAAGTCTCGGCGAAGCTGGATGGCGGCAAGGTGATCTTCCTGCCGCTCAGCCAGTCGAAGCAGGCGCGCTCCGCATGGGGCACGTCGCGCGCGTTGGTCGCCAACATGGTCAAGGGCGCCCAGACGGGCTTCTCCCGCGATCTGGAGATCAACGGCGTCGGCTTCCGCGCCGACGTTCAAGGCAAGAACCTGGTCCTCAAGATCGGTTTCAGCCACGAAGTGATCTATCCGATCCCGGAAGGGATCACGATCAAGGTCGGCGACAAGAACGTCCTTCTGACCGTTTCCGGCGCGGATCGCCAGAAGGTCGGTCAGGTCGCTTCCGAAATCCGCGCCTTCCGCCGCCCTGAGCCCTACAAGGGCAAGGGCATCAAGTACGCGGATGAGACCATCCGCCGCAAGGAAGGCAAGAAGAAGTAAGGAACCCGCGCCATGGCGATTCAAAAAGCGAAACAGATGCATGTGCGCCGCACGGCGCGCGTGCGCTTGGCGCTCCGCCGCAAGGCTGGCGGGCGCGTGCGGTTGTCGATTTTCCGCTCGTCCAAGCACATTTACGCCCAGATCATCGACGACACGGCGGGCAAGACCCTCGCCGCGGCGTCGAGCCTGGACAAGGAGTTGAAGTCCGGCGGCACGAAGGGCGCGGATCTCGCGGCGGCGAAGGCCGTGGGCGAGCTTCTGGCCAAGCGCGCGGTTGCGGCCGGCGTCAAGGAAGTCGCGTTCGACCGCGGCGGTTACCGTTATCACGGGCGCGTCCGCGCGCTTGCCGACGGGGCCCGCGAGGGCGGTTTGGCGTTCTGATCTGAATTCGAGGAAGGCACTTCATATGGCACGCAAGGGCGGAGAAGGCGGCGGCGAAGATCGGCGTCGCGGGCGCGGCGAAGGCGAAGGCCGGGGCCGGGGCCGCGATCGCGGTGGCGATCGCGCGGAGCGCGATGAGGCCGAACTGGTCGAGAAGCTGGTCGCAATCAACCGTGTCGCGAAGGTCGTGAAGGGCGGTAAGCGCTTCGGCTTCGCGGCGATCGTCGTCGTCGGCGACGGCAAGGGCAAGGTCGGGTACGGCACGGGCAAGGCCCGCGAAGTCCCGGAAGCGATCCGCAAGGCGACCGAATACGCCAAGCGCGCGATGGTTCGCGTTCCGCTGCGCGAAGGCCGCACGCTGCACCACGACGTGCGCGGCCATTTCGGCGCGGGCAAGGTCGTGCTGCGCGCGGCCGAACCGGGTACCGGCATCATCGCCGGCGGCCCGATGCGCGCCATTTTCGAAAGCCTGGGCGTGCAGGACGTCGTCGCGAAGTCGACGGGCACGTCCAACCCGCACAACATGATCAAGGCGACGTTCGACGCCTTCACGCACATGGCGAGCCCGCGCAGCGTGGCCGCCAAGCGCGGGAAGAAGATCGGCGACATCGTCGGCCGCCGCGAAGGCGACGGCACGGCCGCCGCCGCGACCGCCTAAAAAGGATCGGAGATCACCATGGCCAAGAAAACCGTGACGGTCGAACAGATCGCCTCCGTCGCCGGCCGCAAGCCGGGGCAGAAGGAAACGCTCGTGGGTCTGGGCCTCGGCAAGGTGCGCTCCAAGCGCACCCTCGAGGACACGCCCTCGGTGCGCGGCATGATTGCGAAAGTTCAGCATTTGTTGCGCGTCTCGGCCTAACGCCGGGACGTCGCAGCTCCAAAAGATGGATCGATCCATGAAGCTCAATCAGATTCGCGACAATCGCGGCTCGCGCAAGGCGCCCAAGCGCCTCGGCCGCGGTATCGGCTCGGGCCTCGGCAAGACGTCGGGCCGCGGCGGCAAGGGCCAGACCGCGCGCTCGGGCGTCGCGCTGAACGGCTTCGAGGGCGGTCAGACGCCGATCTATCGCCGCCTGCCCAAGCGCGGCTTCACCAACGTCTTCCGCCTGCGCTACCAGGAACTGAACCTGGGCAAGCTGCAATGGGCGATCGACGAGAAGATGATCGCCGCGACCGGCACGATCGACGCCGCCGCGCTGGTGAAGGCCGGCGTGCTGCGCCGCGAGTTCGACGGTTTGCGCATCCTCGGCGGCGGTGCGGAAGACCTCAAGGCGAAGGTCAACCTGGTCGTTCACGGCATCACGGAAGTGGCGAAGGCCGCGATCGAGAAGGCCGGCGGCACGGTGACGGTCGTCGAGACCAAGCGCGAGCGCGTCGAGGCCGACAAGGCCGCGAAGAAGGAACGTCAGGCCAAGCGCAAGGCCAAGGAAGCCAAGAAGGGCGGGGCCAAGCCCGCCGCACCGGCCGCTTGATCTGACCCTGGAAGGGCCCTTCGGGGCCCTCCATATCTTCCAGGGTTGAGATTTCGAGGATCGGAGAGCGGTACAGATGGCATCGGCGGCCGAACAGCTAGCGCAATCGTTGAACTGGGGCGCCTTCGCGAAAGCGACGGACCTCAAAAAGCGTCTGTGGTTCACGCTCGGCGCGCTGATCGTCTACCGGATCGGCACCTATATTCCGCTGCCGGGCATCGACCCGCAGATCCTGCGCGAGATTTTCGAATCCCAGCGCGGCGGCATCCTGGGCATGTTCGACATGTTCTCGGGCGGCGCGCTCGGGCGTATGACGCTGTTCGCGCTCAACATCATGCCGTACATCACGGCGTCGATCATCATTCAGCTGATGACCGCCGTGTCCCCGCAGCTCGAAACCCTCAAGAAAGAGGGCGAGTCGGGCCGCAAGATGCTGAACCAGTACACGCGTTACCTGACGCTGCTGCTCGCCGTGTTTCAATCCTTCGGCATCGCCGTCGGTTTGGAAGGCATGCAAGGCGGCTCGGGCGGTGCGGTCATCGATCCGGGCTGGTTCTTCCGTTTCACCTGCGTCGTCACGCTGACCGGCGGCACGATGTTCCTGATGTGGCTGGGCGAGCAGATCACCCAGCGCGGCATCGGCAACGGTATCTCTCTGATTATCTTCGCCGGTATCGTCGCGAACCTGCCGACCGCGTTGGGCGCCACGCTCGAAATGGGCCGCACCGGCGCGCTGTCGACCTTCGTGATCCTGATCCTGCTGGTCATGTCGGTGCTGGTCGTCATGGCGATCGTGTTCATCGAACGCGCGCAGCGCCGCATCGTCGTGCAGTACCCGAAGCGTCAGGTCGGCAACAAGATGTTCGGCGGCGAGTCGTCGCATCTGCCGCTGAAGCTCAACACCTCGGGCGTCATTCCGCCGATCTTCGCGTCGTCGCTGCTGCTGCTGCCGCTGACCTTCGTGAATTTCAACCAGAACAACGAAATCGCGTGGCTGACCTGGCTCACCACGCATCTGTCGCATGGCCAGCCGCTCTATATCGCGCTGTATATCGGCATGATCGTGTTCTTCGCGTTCTTCTACACCGCCGTCGTCTTCAACCCGGCCGAGACGGCCGACAATCTGAAGAAGCATGGCGGCTTCGTGCCCGGCATCCGTCCGGGCAAGAACACGGCCGATTATCTCGACTACGTGCTCACGCGCCTCACGGTGCTGGGGGCGGCGTATCTCGCGGCGATCTGCGTGCTGCCGGAAATCCTGATCAGCCAGTATTCGGTGCCGTTCTACTTCGGCGGCACGTCGCTGCTGATCGTCGTGTCGGTGACGATGGATACGGTGGCGCAGGTGCATTCGCATCTGCTCGCCCACCAGTACGAGGGACTCATCAAGAAGTCCAAGCTGCGCGGGAGCCGCCGCTAACGCGGCAGGAGGGGGAGGACCGTATCGCCATGAAGATCGTTCTTCTGGGACCGCCGGGTGCCGGCAAAGGCACGCAAGCTAAGCGCATCGAAAAGGCGCTGAACGTCGTTCAGCTGTCGACCGGCGACATGCTGCGCGCGGCCGTCGCCGCGGGCACCGATGTCGGCAAGCGCGCCAAAGCCGTGATGGAAGCGGGTAAGCTCGTTTCCGACGATATCCTGATCGCGATGATCGAAGCGCGCATCGCCGAGCCCGACTGCAAGAACGGTTTCATCCTCGACGGGTTCCCGCGCACGGTCGCGCAAGCCCAAGCGCTCGACGCCATGCTGAAGGGCAAGGGCACGAAGCTCGATTCGGTGATCGAACTCGCGGTCGACGACGCGGCGTTGGTCGCGCGCATCTCCGGCCGTTATTCCTGCGGCGCTTGCGGTGCCGTCTATCACGATCAGACCAAGCCTTCGAAGGCCGATGGCGTGTGCGATGCCTGCGGCTCGACCAAGATCGTCCGCCGTCCGGACGACAAGGCCGAGACCGTCGCCGCGCGCCTCAAGGCCTATCACGACCAAACCGCGCCGATCATCCCCTATTACCGCGAGCAAGGCGTGCTCAAGACGGTCGACGGGATGGCCGATATGGACCAGGTCACCAAGGCGTTGGGCACGATTCTCGGCCGGGAGGTTCCGGCCGTTTGAGACGGGCCCGAAAGGGCCCGGATTATACGAGATTCTGACGGTTGACTCAGGGGGGCGGATTCATATAATCCGCCGCTCCCGACGACCGGCGGTTAGGGCGGGCGCGAAGCTATTGTCTTCGCGCCTTTCCGTTCGCCGAGACGCCGGAACCGAATTTCCGAGTCGTATCAAGGCGATACGGCCCGAGACGAGAGGTTAGGCAATTGGGCCGCCGGCCCCGAACCCCGAATGGGCGGGGGTGCGGGCGGCCTCGAAAGAAACCAGCGGCGTCCAAGTCGGACGTCGAGACGAAGGAGAGAAGATCGTGGCGCGTATCGCTGGCGTCAATATTCCCACGGGCAAGCGCGTTGTCATCGCGCTGCGCTACATCTACGGCATCGGGCCGAACAACGCGGCCGAGATCTGCAAGAAGATCGGCATTCCCGACGCCAAGCGCGTGAACCAGCTTTCCGACGAGGAAGTGCTGAAGATCCGCGAATACATCGATCGCGAGCACCGGGTCGAAGGCGACCTGCGCCGCGAAATCGCGATGAACATCAAGCGGCTCATGGACATGGGTGCGTATCGCGGCCTGCGCCATCGCAAGGGCCTGCCGGTCCGCGGCCAGCGCACGCACACCAACGCGCGCACCCGCAAGGGCAAGGCCCGTCCGATCGCCGGCAAGAAGATCGCGACGAAGAAGTAATCCCGTTTTCCGGACCCCGAAGGACCGATATCCATGGCCGAGAAGAAAGCCGCAGGCGCCGCGCGTACCCGCCGCCGCGAGCGCAAGAACATCACGTCGGGCGTCGCCCACGTGAACGCGTCGTTCAACAACACGATGATCACGATCACCGACGCGCAAGGCAACACGATCTCGTGGTCGTCGGCCGGCACGCAAGGCTTCAAGGGCAGCCGCAAGTCGACGCCCTACGCCGCGCAGATGGCCGCCGAAGACGCCGGCAAGAAGGCGATGGAACACGGCATGCGCACGCTGGAAGTCGAAGTGAAGGGCCCGGGTGCGGGCCGCGAATCGGCTTTGCGCGCGCTGCAGTCCGTCGGGTTCCAGATCACGTCGATCCGCGACGTGACGACGATCCCGCATAACGGCTGCCGCCCGCCCAAGCGCCGCCGCGTCTGACGCTTCGCAGCGTCGGGTCTCGTAACGACGATTTCGCGGTTGCGCCGTCTCCCTTCGCGGGGATTGCGCCGCCGCCTCCGACCGAAAGGTAGGAACACGTGTTGCAGAAGAACTGGAAAGAACTGATCAAGCCGCAGAAGCTCGACATCGAGCCCGGCGACGACCCGAAGCGCGAAGCGACCGTGGTCGCCGAGCCGCTGGAGCGCGGCTTCGGCCTGACGCTGGGCAACGCGCTGCGCCGCGTGCTGCTGTCGTCGCTGCAAGGGGCGGCGATCACCACGATCAAGATCGACGGCGTGCTGCACGAATTCTCGTCGGTGCCGGGCGTTCGCGAAGACGTGACCGACATCGTGCTGAACGTGAAGACCATCGGTCTGCGCATGCACGGCGAAGGGCCCAAGCGCATTCAGCTGAAGGCCACGGGCCCCGGCGAAGTCCGCGCGGGCCAGATCGAAACGGGCCACGACATCGAGGTGATGAACCCCGATCTCGTGATCTGCACGCTCGACGACGGCGCGAAGCTGAATATGGAAATGACGGTCGAAACGGGCAAGGGCTACGTCGCCGGCTCGACCAGCCGCATGCCGGACGCGCCGATCGGCGTCATCCCGGTCGACGCGCTGTTCAGCCCCGTGCGCAAGGTCTCCTACAAGATCGACAACACCCGCGTCGGCCAAGTCACCGACTACGACAAGCTGTCGATGAAGGTCGAGACCAACGGCGCCGTGACGCCGGAAGACGCCGTGGCGCTTGCCGCGCGCATCCTCCAGGACCAGTTGCAGCTGTTCATCAACTTCGAGGAGCCGACCGCCGAGCGCGCCGAAGAGCGCGTGGGCGATCTGCCGTTCAACAAGAACCTGCTCCTCAAGGTCGACGAGCTCGAGCTGTCGGTCCGTTCGGCCAACTGCCTCAAGAACGACAACATCATCTATATCGGCGACCTGGTCCAAAAGACCGAAGCCGAGATGCTGCGCACGCCGAATTTCGGCCGCAAATCGCTCAACGAGATCAAGGAAGTTCTCTCGCAGATGGGCCTGCATCTGGGCATGCAGATCCCCGGCTGGCCGCCCGAGAACATCGAGGATCTCGCCAAGAAACTCGAAGAGCCGTACTGAGCGGCGCTTCCTAAGGAGTAAGTTCCCATGCGTCACGGAGCCGCGGGCCGCAAGATCGGCCGCACCTCGACCCACCGCCAGGCGACTCTCGCCAATCTGGCGGCGTCGCTCATCGTCCACGAGCAGATCAAGACGACTCTCTCGAAGGCGAAAGAGCTCAAGCCCTATGTCGAGAAGCTGATCACGCTCGGCAAGAAGGGCGGCCTCGCCAATCGCCGCGCCGCGATCGCGACGCTGCAGGACACGGACGTCGCCGAGAAGGTCTTCACCTCGCTCGCCGAGCGCTACAAGGCCCGCAAGGGCGGCTACACGCGCGTGCTGCGCGCGGGCATGCGCTACGGCGACGCCGCGACGATGGCGGTGATCGAGCTCGTCGACCGCGACGTCGAAGCCAAGGGCAAGGCCGACAAGGCCCGCGTCGCGGCCGAACGCGAAGCGGCCGAAAAGGCGGAGAAGGAAGGCGCGGCGGCGTAAGCCCCCGACTTCCCGCTCGAAGTTAAGAACGGCGCCGGTATCCCCGGCGCCGTTTCGTTTTAGGGCCGATCCAGCGGCTTTCGGCGTCGCCCTTGCCCCCGGGGGCCGAGTGCGAAAGAATCGACCCATGCGTATCGCGATATCTCTGATCCTGCTTCTGGCGGCGTTGGCGGGGCTCCCTGCCTTCGCCCAGACCCGCGCCGTGCCCGACAGCCGCGAGCAGGTCACGCTGTCCTTCGCCCCCGTGGTCAAGCGCGCGGCGCCGGCCGTGGTCAACGTCACCACGCGCCGGGTGCAGCAGACGCTGCCCTCGCCCTTGTTGCAGGACCCGATGTTCCGCCGCTTCTTCGGCGATCAGTTTCCGGGTATGGGCCAGCGCGTGCAAAGCTCGCTCGGTTCGGGCGTCATCGTCGATCCGTCGGGTTTGATCGTCACCAATTTCCACGTGATCCGGGGGGCGGAGGAGATCGTCGTCAGCCTCGCCGATCGGCGCGAATTCGAAGCGACCGTCGCGCGCGCGGATGAGCGCACGGACCTCGCGGTGCTGCGCATCGACCCGAAGGGCGAGGCGTTGCCGCATCTCGAATTGCGCGATTCCGACGATCTGGAAGTCGGCGATCTGGTGCTGGCGATCGGCAATCCGTTCGGCGTGGGCCAGACCGTGACGCAAGGGATCGTCTCCGCCGTCGCACGCACCATGGCGGGGATCGCGGATTTCCGCTTCTTCATCCAGACCGACGCCGCGATCAATCCCGGCAATTCCGGCGGCGCCTTGGTCGCGATGGACGGGCGCGTGGTCGGCATCAACACCGCGATCTATTCGCGCGACGGCGGATCGAACGGCATCGGCTTCGCCGTGCCTTCCAACATGGTGCAAACGGTCGTCGCCAGCGCCAAAGGCGGTGGGCGTTTGGTGCGCGCGTGGCTGGGCGCCAACGGCCAAGCGGTGACGCCCGATCTCGCGCCGGGCTTGGGGCTTTCGCGCCCGCAAGGCGTGGTGCTGAACGACGTATTCCCCAGCGGCCCAGCCGAACGCGGCGGCTTGCGACGCGGCGACGTGGTGCTGGCGGTCGAAGGGCGCGAGGTCAACGACAACGAGGCTTTGCGCTTCCGCATCGCCACGCAGCCGGTCGGGCAGGCGGTGCGTCTTTCCGTGCATCGTCAAGGCCGCAATGAAACGGTCAACGTGTCGCTGATCGCCCCGCCGGAAATCCCGCCGCGCGACGTGACGCCGATGCGCGGCCAGACGCCGTTGACCGGCGCCACGCTCGCCAATCTCTCGCCCGCCTTCGTCGAGGAATTGGCGATGGACGTGCCGCCCTATGGCGTGATCGTCACCGAAATCCGGCGCGGCAGCCCGGCGGCCAATGTGCGCCTGCAGCCCGGCGATATTCTGACGCGCATCAACGATCGCGAGATCCGTACCGTGGAAGACGCGCGCCGCGCGTCGACGCTGCCGCTGCCCTGGCGCTTGTCGGTGCGCCGGGGCGAGCGCACGCTGACCACCACGATCGGCGGCTAGGCGATGAAGAAAGCCAGCAATACGGGCGGCGGGCTGTTCCAAGCCCCCGACAGCGACAAGCCGCTCGCCGAACGCCTGCGGCCCAAGACGCTCGACGAGGTCGTGGGCCAGGACCATCTGCTCGCCGGCGACGGGCCGCTTGCGCGCATGTTGGCGGCCAAGAAACTCGCCTCGATCGTGCTGTGGGGCCCGCCGGGTTGCGGGAAGACGACGCTCGCGCGCTTGCTCGCCGGCGCCGTGGGCATGGAGTTCGTCGCGCTGTCGGCCGTGTTCTCGGGCGTCGCCGATTTGCGCAAGGCGTTTGCGGAGGCGACCGAGCGCCGCCAGATGGGCAAGTCGACCTTGCTGTTCGTCGACGAGATCCATCGCTTCAATCGCGGCCAGCAGGACGGGTTCCTGCCCTATGTCGAAGACGGCACGGTGACGCTGGTCGGGGCCACGACCGAGAACCCGTCTTTCGAGATCAACGCCGCGATGCTGTCGCGCTGCCAAGTGCTGGTGCTGAAGCGCCTGGACGAAGCCGCCCTCGAAAAACTGCTGCAACGCGCCGAGGAGACCGAGGGCCGGAAGCTGCCGCTCGATGCGGGTGCGCGCGAAGCG
Organism: Alphaproteobacteria bacterium; assembly: GCA_017308135.1. NCBI lineage: Bacteria > Pseudomonadati > Pseudomonadota > Alphaproteobacteria > Alphaproteobacteria bacterium. The sequence goes on along the minus strand of JAFKFM010000016.1, from coordinate 111,760 downwards.
TTGATCGCGATGGCCGACGGCGACGGGCGGTACCTGTTCAATCTCGCCGAACAGGTTTTCCAGACCTCCGGGCAGACGATGGATACGCAAGCCCTCGTGCGGGCGGTTCAGCGCCGTGCCCCGCTTTACGACAAGGGGCAGGAGGGGCATTACAACCTCATCTCCGCGCTGCATAAATCGATGCGCGGGTCGGATGCCGATGGCGCGCTTTATTGGCTCGCGCGTATGCTGGCGGGCGGCGAGCAGCCGCTTTATATCGTGCGCCGCCTCGTGCGCTTCGCGGTCGAGGATATCGGCTTGGCCGATCCGCAAGCCGTCCACCAAGCGCTGGCGGCGAAAGACGTGTACGATTTCCTCGGCAGCCCGGAAGGCGAACTCGCCTTGGCGCAGGCCGTGATCTATCTCGCGACCGCACCCAAATCGAACGCGGCCTATATGGCGTTCGGGGCGGCGAAGCGCGCGGCGGGCGAAACCGGTTCGTTGATGCCGCCCGCCCATATCCTGAACGCGCCGACCAAGCTGATGAAGGAGCTTGGCTACGGCAAAGGCTATAACTACGACCACGACGCCGAGGACGGTTTTTCCGGCCAGAATTATTTCCCCGAGGGCATGGCGCGGCGCGAATTCTACGCCCCGCCCGAACGGGGCTTCGAGCGCGAGATCCGCAAGCGCCTCGACTATTGGGCCAAGCTGCGGGCGAAAAGGAATGCGGACGAATGAGCGCCGTCACCGAATTGAAGATCAAGGTCGATGACGCGGATCAGCGTCTCGACCGCTGGCTGAAGCGCCGCTTCCCGGTGCTGAATCAAGGCCGCATCGAAAAGCTGCTGCGCACCGGACAAATCCGCGTGGACGGCAAGCGCGTGAAGTCGTCGCATCGCTTGGAACCCGACCAGACCGTGCGCCTGCCGCCGCGCATCGAGGAAGTGCCGGCGGAAGTGGCGGAAGCGGCACCTGCGATCCGCGAACGCCGGCCGGTGACCGAGGCGGACGCGAAGGCGATCCGGTCCTGGGTCATCTACAAGGACGACGACGTGATCGTGCTCGACAAGCCGCCGGGCTTGGCGGTACAGGGCGGGACGGGCACCGAGCGGCATATCGACGGCATGCTCGAAGCGCTCGAATTCGATCACTTGGAAGGAAGGCCCAAACTCGTCCATCGTTTGGACCGCGACACGTCGGGCGTGCTCGTCCTCGCGCGCGGGGCGAAGAACGCGCAGCGTCTGGCGGATTCCTTCCGCCATCGCAACGCGCGCAAGCTCTATTGGGCGCTGGTCGTCGGCCAGCCCAAAATGGCGCGCGGCAAGATCGATCTGGCGCTGGCCAAAGAAGCGGGACCGTCGGGCTTCGAGCGCGTTGCGTCGAGCGGCGAGGACGATGCCAAGCGCGCGATCACCTTGTACGACACGGTCGACGTGGCGGCGGGGCGCTGCACGTGGCTCGTTATGTGGCCGCGCACCGGCCGCACGCATCAATTGCGCGTGCATTGCGCGGACGGTCTCGGCACGCCCATCGTCGGCGACGGTAAATATGGCGGCGGGGAATCGCGCATCCAAGGCGAAGGCATTTCGGGAAAATTACATCTGCACGCGCGCTCGATCGAATTGCCCCATCCTTCGGGCAAGGGCTTGCTGAAGATCAAAGCGCCTTTGCCCCCGCATATGCGTAAAACCTGGGAGTTTTTCGGATTCGATCCGAATCTCAATCCCGATCCGTTCCCGGAAGCGTAGGTTCCAATAGGCGGCCAAATCTGCCAAATTCGGCGGCATGACGGGTCTCGCGATTTTCGATTTCGACGGCACGCTGGTCGACAGCCAGCACGCCATTCAGGCGTGCATGGAGGCCGCCTTCGCGTCGGAAAACCTGCCGCCGCCGACGCTGCAACAAACGCACCGCATCATCGGCTTGCCGCTGGCGCAATGTCTGGCCCGCTTGGCGCCGGACAGCGACGAGGCGACGGTGATGCGCTTGGTCGAGGCGTATAAGCACGAATTCCATGCGCTGCGTTTGCAGCCGGGTTTCGTCGAGCCGATGTTCGACGGTGCGTTGGCCGCCCTCGACGCGCTCGCCGCCGCTGGCTGGACGCTGGGCATCGCCACGGGCAAGAACCGGCGCGGCCTCGACGCCGTGCTCGGCTCGCACGGTCTGCATCCGCGCTTCGCCACGTTGCAGACCGCCGACAGCGCGCCGGGCAAGCCCGATCCGACGATGATCTTCCAGGCGATGGAAGAAGCGGGCTTCGGCCCCGAAAACACCGTAATGATCGGCGATACGGTTTTCGACATGGCGATGGCCCGCAACGCGAAGGTTCGCGGCATCGGCGTGTCGTGGGGTTACCACGAAGATTCGGAACTGATCGAGCACGGGGCCGAGCGCGTATTGGCGAATTTCGCCGATTTGCTGCCCGCCCTCGCGCGATAGGAAAAGGAGACACGCCATGAAAGCGTTGAAATGGATCGTCATCGGCCTCGTCGGCTTGATCGTCCTCGCCGTCGGCGGTGTGGCCGTGTTCCTGTCCACGCTCGACGTCAACAAATACAAGCCGCAGATCGTGGAGGCCGCGAAGAACGCCACGGGACGCGAACTGAAGCTGACCGGCGATATCAAGCTCGGCCTCGGCTTCAATCCCAGCTTCTCGGTCGCGGACGTGTCGTTCGCCAACGCTTCCTGGGGCTCGCGCCCCGAGATGGTCAAGGTCGGCCGCTTCGAAGTGCAGGTCGCGCTGATCCCACTGTTGTCGCAGCAAGTGGACGTGAAGAAGCTCGTTCTGCTCGACGCCGATCTGCTGATCGAAACCGATCGCCAGGGGCGCGGCAATTGGGAATTCGCACCAGCGCAGCCCGCCGCCGCGCAAGGCCAGCAGCGGCAGACCCAGCAGCAGCAAGCGCCGGCCGCGCAAACCTCGGGCGGCGCCATGCCGTTGCCGGTGGTGCGCGAGGTGGAGATCCGCAATCTGCGCTTCACCTATAAGGACGGGAAGACCAACGAAACGAACGCCGCGAATCTCGAAAAGGTTCTGCTCAACGCCGATTCCGTGTCGTCGCCGCTGAAGCTCGATATCGCGGGCGGCGCGACCGCGCCGGTCGTCGGCGACGTCAAATTCGCGCTCGCCGGCACGGTCGGTTCGATCGAGCGCATGCTCGCCAATTCCGGTCCCGCTTGGCCGGTGGATTTGACCGCGAAGCTCGCCGACGTCGTGACCGCGACGGTCAAGGGCGGCATCGTGGCGCCGACGCAAGGCAAGGGCCTCGATATCGTCCTGGGCGTCGACGTGCCCGATCTCGCCAAGCTCGGCGCGCTCGTGAAGCAGGACATTCCGGCGATCGGCCCGGTGAAGGCCGAATTGCAATTGACCGATGCGGCGCCGCAAGGCCGCCCGTCGATCCCGCGTTTGGCGGTGACGGCGGGGGCGGTCGAAACGATCCTGGCGACCATCACCGGCGCTGTGACCGATCCGACCAACGCGACCACGCGCGGCATCAAGCTCGACATCAAGGCCGAAAGCCGCGACCTCGCCGGGCTGTTCAAGGCGCTGAAACAGGACGCACCCGTGACCGGGCCGCTGTCGCTGCAAGCCGCGATCAGCGAACCCGCCGCGAACCGTATCGACGTGACGGGCTTGAACCTGAAAGTCGGCAACGACAACGCGGTCGATCTCGCGGGCACGATCAACGCGACCTTGCCCACGGGTAACGCCAAGCCCAGCGTCACGGCCAATCTGCAATCGCAGCAAGTGGACCTGACGAAGCTGTTCCCGGCCACGTCCGGCAGTTCGTCGTCGAGCACGCCCGCGTCCGCACCCGCCGCAAGCGGCGGTGCCGCGAAGCCCGCCGGCGACGGGCGCGTGATCCCGAACGAGAAGTTGCCCTACGAGGCGCTCAACGCCGCCAACGCGAACATCACCTATCGCGCCGGGCAGATCGTGACCGAGCCGGCGACGTTGCGCGCGCTCAACCTGCAAGTGGCGCTCGCCAACGGCAATCTGACCGTCCGTCCGCTGACCTTCGAAATCGAAGGCGGGCGCGTCTCCGTGGAGAGCGCATTGAATGGCGCGCAGAAATCGCTGACCCAGAAGGTCGAGGTGCGCAATCTCGACGTCGGCAAGGTGCTGGAAAGCCGCAAGCTCAGCGATTGGTTCAAGGGCGGCGTCACGGCCTTCGACCTCAATCTGCAAGGGCGCGGCGAAACGCCCCGCGCGGTCGCGGCGTCGCTGCAAGGCGATGTGTTCCTCAATATGGGCGAGGGCGAGCTGGGCCAAGCGGCGGTGCGCTTCGTCGGCCAATGGCTGAACAGCGTGGCGCCCGGCCTCGCCCAGGTGAATATCGGCACGTCGGTCAAGTGCGGCATCCACAAGATCGATTTCCGCGACGGTATCGGCACCTATAAGGCCGGTCTGATCGAAACGGGGATCATCAGTGCGCGCACCCAAGGCACGGTCAATCTGGCGACTGAGCAGTTGGCGCTGGGCCAGACGGCCGGGCCGATCGCGTTGCGCATCGGCGGCACCTTCGCGAACCCGAGCTACGCGCCCGACGCGGCGGCGATGGCGCAAGGCTTGGCGGCCGGCGTTCTCGGCACGGCCGCCGGGATCGCGACCGGCGGGGCGAGCTCGCTGATCACCGGCTTGGTCGCCAATAGTGCCGCCTCGCGCGTCTCGGGCGATCCTTGCGCCAACGCGCTGGCGGCGGCCACGGGCCGTGCGGCCCCGCCGCAGCAAACCGCCCCCGCCAATCAGCAGCGCCCGGCGCAGCAGCAGGCCCCCGCGCAGCAACAGCAGCAGCAACAGCAGCAGCCCGGCGGCGTGGGCGGCGCCATTCGCGGCCTGTTCGGCCGGTGAGCGCTGTCGCTTTCGTCGAACCGTCGCTGCATTCGCGCGGCGACGGTTCCTTCGGCGTGGCGCTCGACGGCAAGCCGTTGAGGACGCCGGCGGGCAGCGAGATCGCCGTTGCGTCCAAAAGCCTCGCCGAGGCGATGGTCGATGAGTGGCGGGGCGTCGCCCCGCGCGGCAAGGCGCCGAAGATCGATTTTTCCAAACTGCCGCTCACGCGCATCGTGGGTACGGCGATCGATCGCGTCCCCCCCAAGCGCGAGGCGATCCTCGACGAATTGGTCGCGCATGCGCAGACGGAGCTGCTGTGCTTCCGCGCTTCCGAGCCGCCCGCGCTGATCGAACGCGAAGCCGCGATCTGGCAGCCGCTGCTCGATTGGGCGGCGTTGACCTTCGACGCGCCGTTGATCGTGTCGCATGGCTCGATCATTGCGCCCGATCAACCCGCGCAATCCCTCGCGGCGTTGCGTGCCGCGATGGCGGCGATGGACGATCTTAAATTGGCGGGGCTGGGTGTCGCGGTTGCCACGACGGGCTCGCTGATCGTGTCGCTGGCACTCGCCGAAGGCAAAATCGACGCCACCGGCGCCTTCGATGCCGCCGAACTCGACGCGACATTTCAGATTGAAAGATGGGGCGAAGATTCGGAAGCGACCGAGAAGCGCGCCAAGACCCGCCAGGAACTTATTGTCGCAGAACGGTTTTTCGCGCTGGCGCGAAGCTAGAGGCTTTGTTACCCCTGTTTCCCGGTAAAGCACGAACGGCTTCCGGGGACAGGGACGATGACTCAGGAAATCCTGAAGGAACTCGAAGCGCGCCGGGCCGGGGCTCGTGCGGGCGGCGGCGAACGGCGCGTCGAAGCGCAGCACGCCAAGGGCAAGCTCACCGCGCGCGAACGTCTCGCCATCCTGCTCGACGAAGGCTCGTTCGAGGAATGGGACATGTTCGTCGAGCATCGTTCGACCGAGTTCGGCATGGCCGAGCAGAAGGTCTCGGGCGACGGCGTGGTCACCGGCTGGGGCACGATCAACGGCCGCCTTGTTTTCGTCTTCTCGCAGGATTTCACGGTGTTCGGCGGCTCGCTCTCGGAAAGCCATGCCGAGAAGATCTGCAAGATCATGGATCAGGCGATGAAGGTGGGTGCCCCCGTCATCGGCCTCAACGATTCGGGCGGCGCGCGCATCCAAGAAGGTGTGGCGTCGCTCGCGGGCTATGCCGAAGTGTTCCAGCGCAACGTGCTCGCCTCAGGCGTCGTGCCCCAGATCTCGCTCATCATGGGCCCGTGCGCCGGTGGCGCGGTCTATTCGCCCGCGATGACCGACTACATCTTCATGGTGCGCGACAGCTCCTACATGTTCGTCACGGGGCCGGACGTGGTGAAGACCGTGACGCATGAGATCGTCTCGGCCGAAGACCTGGGCGGCGCTTCGACGCATACGCAGCGTTCGGGTGTCGCCGATCTCGCTTTCGACAACGATGTCGAAGCTTTGTTGCAAACGCGCCGCTTCGTCGATTTCCTGCCCGCGAGCAACAAAGCGCCGGTACCCGTGCGCCCGACGGCGGACAGCCCGGAGCGGATCGAAGAATCGCTCGATACGCTGATTCCGGCGAACCCGAACAAGCCCTACGACATGAAGGAAGCGATCCTGAAAGTCGTGGACGACGGCGATTTCTTCGAAATCCAGCCGGATTTTGCCAAGAACATCATCGTCGGTTTGGGCCGCATCGAAGGCTCGACCGTCGGCTTCGTCGCCAACCAGCCGATGGTGCTGGCGGGCTGCCTCGACATCGCGTCCTCGACCAAAGCCGCGCGCTTCGTGCGCTTCTGCGATTGCTACAACATACCTATTGTGACCTTTGTAGACGTTCCGGGGTTTTTGCCGGGCACGGCGCAGGAATATGGCGGCATCATCAAGCACGGCGCCAAGCTGCTCTACGCCTATGCCGAAGCGACGGTGCCGAAGGTGACGGTCATCACGCGCAAAGCCTATGGCGGTGCCTACGACGTGATGGCGTCCAAGCATCTGCGCGGCGATTTGAACTACGCCTGGCCGTCGGCCGAAATCGCCGTGATGGGCCCCAAGGGGGCGGTCGAAATCATCTTCCGCGCCGATATGGGCGACAAGGCGAAGATCGAGGCGCGCACCGAGGAATATCGCCGCCGCTTCGCCAATCCCTTCGTCGCGGCGTCGCGCGGCTTCCTCGACGACGTGATCATGCCCAAGGCGACGCGGCCGCGCCTCGCGCGCGCGCTGGCGATGCTCAAGACCAAGCAACTCGCCAATCCGTGGAAGAAGCACGGGAACATGCCACTGTGACCGACCCCCGCGCCGACAAGGTCCGGAAATTCCGGCTGCACGCGATCCTGTTTCTCGCCGTGCTGGTGGTGATGATTCCGGTGAACTTCCTCGTCTCGCCCGGGAATCCGTGGTGGATGTATTTCGCCTTCGCCTGGGCGCTGCCGCTGTTCGCGCATTGGCTCTATGCGCGCGAGATTATCGGAGCGCGGCGATGATCGATAAGCGCCGCGCGCTCCAGCTTCACGTCGCCGCCGCGATTCTGACGACCGGCGTGCTGGCGCTGCTCAATCTCGTCAAAGGTTCCGCCTTCGATTGGTGGCCGCTGGTCGCAGTCGCCTGGGGCGGGCCGTTGGCCGTTCATGTCGTGCTGGCATCGGGTCTGTTCGGCCCCGGGGACAAGTGATCATGGCCGCGAAGAAAGCCAAGAAATCGCCCGCGAAAAAATCCGCGCTCAAGAAGCCGGTGGTGCCGGGCGGCCCGCCGTTTTCGAAGATACTGATCGCCAATCGCGGCGAGATCGCGTGCCGCGTGATCCGCACCTGCCGGCGCATGGGCATCAAGACGGTCGCGGTCTATTCGGACGCCGATGCCGAGGCCCTGCATGTGCGCATGGCGGACGAGGCGGTGCATATCGGCCCAGCCCCGTCTGCGCAGAGCTATTTGAAGATCGACGCGATCGTGAAGGCCTGCAAAAAGACGAAGGCCGAGGCGGTGCATCCGGGCTATGGCTTCCTGTCGGAAAACGCGGCGTTTGCCAAGGCGTTGGACGAAGCCGGGATCGTGTTCATCGGGCCGTCGATGCGCGCCGTCGCCGCGATGGGCGACAAGATCGAGTCCAAATTGCTCGCCCAGAAGGCCGGCGTATCGACCGTGCCGGGTTATCTGAAGCCGCTGAAAGACGCCGAGGAATGCGTCGCGATCTCGAAGACCATCGGCTATCCGGTGATGATCAAGGCCTCGGCCGGCGGCGGCGGCAAGGGCATGCGCATCGCGCATAACGACGCCGAGGCGCGCGAAGGTTTCCGCTCCGCCACCAACGAAGCCAAGAGCGCCTTCGGCGACGATCGCGTCTTCGTCGAGAAATTCGTCGAGGAGCCGCGGCATATCGAGATCCAGGTGATCGGCGACAGCCACGGCAATATCGTGCATCTGGGCGAGCGCGAATGCTCGATCCAGCGCCGCCATCAGAAGGTGATCGAGGAAGCGCCGTCGCCCTTCCTCGACGCGAAGACGCGCGCCGCGATGGGGGCGCAAGCCGTCACCCTCGCCAAAACGGTCAAATACAAATCCGCCGGCACGGTCGAGTTCATCGTCGACAAGCGCAAGAATTTCTATTTCCTGGAAATGAACACGCGCTTGCAGGTCGAGCATCCGGTGACCGAATGCGTCACCGGCGTCGATCTGGTCGAGCTGATGATCCGCGTCGCGGCGGGCGAGAAGCTGCCCTTCGAACAGAAGGACGTGAAGCTGACCGGCTGGGCGCTGGAAGCGCGCGTCTACGCCGAAGATCCGGTGCGCAACTTCCTGCCGTCGATCGGGCGGTTGACGCGTTGCGCGGCACCGACCACGAAGCCCGGCATCCGGGTCGATACCGGCGTCTACGAAGGCGCCGAAATCTCGATGTATTACGACCCGATGATCGCCAAGCTCGTGGCCTACGGCGAATCCCGCGTGCAGGCCACGCAACGCATGGCCGACGCGCTCGACGCCTATGTCGTGCGCGGCGTCGGGCACAATATCCCGTTCCTGGCCGCACTCGTGCATCACCCGCGCTTCAAGGCGGGGCGGCTGACGACCGGCTTCATCGCCGAGGAATTCCCCGGCGGCTTCAAGGGCCGCGTCGTGGACGTCGATCTGCGCCGCGTGCTGGTGGCGCTGGCGGCCGTCGCCCAACGCCGCATCCGCGAGCGCGAGACGGGTATCTCCGGCCAGCTCAAAGGCCACGAAGCGAAGATCGAAGCCGAGTTCGTCGTGCGCCTCGCGGGCGAAGACACCGCCACGAAGGTCGAGTTCGCGGACGGCGCCTATCGCGTCACCTCCGGCGGCGAGACCAGCGTGGTGACGACCGACTGGCAACCCGGCCGCGTGTTGATGGAAGCGACGGTCGATGGGGCCGCGTTGTCCGCCCAGGTCGAGCGCAACGGAGCCGGCTTCGTGCTGGCGCATGGCGGTACGAACTTGCCCGTACTGGTACTGCCGCCGCGTGTGGCGAAACTCCGCAAACTGATGCCCGAGAAACGCGCAGCCGACACGTCCAAGTTCCTGCTGTCGCCGATGCCCGGCCTGTTGAAGACGCTGCCGCTGCAAGCGGGGCAGGAGGTCAAGGCCGGCGACGAGTTGTGCGTGGTCGAGGCGATGAAGATGGAGAATATCCTGCGCGCCGAGCGTGACGGGAAGATCGCCAAGCTCCACGCCGCCGCCGGCGACTCCCTCGCCGTCGATCAGAAGATCGTCGAGTTCGAGTGAGCGGCGCCGGGCTGCCGCCGCCCGATCCCGAGATTTGGCGCGGTCGCGCCGAATGGTTCGTGGCCGCGTTGGCGGCCAATGCCGGCCCCGAAGCGCCGGCGTTGGACGAACGCGCGGAGCGTTTGCTGGGCGAAATCGAAGCCGCGTTCTGCGCGGGGGCGTGGGCGGCGTGCGTGATGCTCGCCTTCACGCTGGCCGAACCGGCGATACGCAAACACGGCGAGGGCGATCCCGAATACGACCTGTTACGCGCGCGGCGCAATGCGCTGGCCCATGGCGGCGGCGACGCGCTACCGTCCGATGCGGCATTGGAAGATCAAGCGCAGGCCGCGATCCGCACGGCGCTGCGGGCCTTGGCCGAAGCCGCTTGGCGTTGAGGAGAGCGAATATGCTGCGCGTGGATTGCTTCGCGATTTCGGCCGACGGCTACGCGGCGGGCCCGAACCAAAGCCTCGAAAACCCGTTGGGCGAGGGCGGGACGGGGCTCCACAATTGGATGTTCGGCACCGAGACGTTCCAGAAGCGCGTGCTCGGCAAGGACGGCGGCGCCAAGGGCGTGGACGACGATTTCGCCGCGCGCAGTTTCGACAATGTCGGCGCCTGGATCCTGGGCCGCAACATGTTCGGGCCGGTGCGCGGGCCCTGGCCCGACGATCAATGGAAGGGCTGGTGGGGCGAGGAGCCACCCTATCACGTGCCCGTCTTCGTGTTGACGCATCATGCGCGTGCACCCTTGGAAATGAAGGGCGGCACGGTGTTCCATTTCGTCACCGGCGGTGCCGAGGAAGCGCTGCGCCGCGCGCGCGAAGCGGCGGGCGCCAAAGACGTGCGCGTGGGCGGCGGGGCGGCGACGATCAACCAATATCTGCGCCTGGGCGCCATCGGCCGTTTCCATCTGGTCGTATCGCCGATCTTGCTGGGCTCGGGCACGAAGCCGTTCGACGGCGTCGATCTGAAAGCGCAGGGCTTCGATGTCGCGCGCAAGGCGACCACCGAACACGCGATGCATGTCGTGTTCGAGAAGCCGGCGCGATGACGGAACGCATCGCCGTTCGGGTCGTCATCTCGGGCCGCGTCCAAGGCGTTTGGTATCGCGGCTGGACGGTCGAGCGTGCGCGCGCAGCCGGTCTGTGCGGCTGGGTCCGCAACCGCAAGGATGGCAGCGTCGAGGCGGTGTTCGCCGGATCGCCCGAAGCGATCGACGCGATACTCGGCGAATGCCGCAAAGGTCCGCCGGCGGCCCGCGTCGACGCGATCGCGCGCGAAGATGCGACCGACGAAGGCTGGACCGGCTTTTCGCAATTGCCGACAAGTGAATGATGGAAGGCGCCTTCACCCTTGCGGGCATCGATCCGCTGATCTTAGTGGGCGTGGCGTTGGTCGCCTTCGTCGCGTCGATCGTCGGCGGCGTGTCGGGTTATGGCGCCGGATTGATCTTGCCGCCGGTTCTCGCCCCCGTCGTCGGCGTGGCGTCGGTCGTGCCGGTCATGTCGATCGCCATGGCGATGACCAACGGCAGCCGCGTCGCGGCGTTCCGGCACGAGATTTCGTGGCGCGCGATCCTGCTGGTCGGGGCGGGCATGGCGCCGATGTGCGTTCTGTCGGCTTACATCTATACGCTGCTGCCCGTGCGCGCGATCGCGGCGATGTTGGGCGTGTTCCTGATCGTCTCGATCCCGATCCGCCGCAAACTCGACAAAACGGGGTGGCGCTTGGGTGCGGGCGGTGCGGTCGCGGGCGGGGCGGTTTACGGCGCCATCGTCGGATCGATGACCGGCGTGGGCCCGCTGCTGCTATCGGTGATGATGGGGCTGGGCTTGCGCGGCGGGGCGCTGATCGGCACCGAAGCGGCCGTGTCGATGTCCGGCAGCCTCATCAAAGCGTCTGTCTTCGGCTCGGCGATGCTGTTCGACTTCGAATTGATCTTGGCCGGGCTGATCCTCGGCCTTGCCACCGTGCCGGGCGCCTTCGTCGCGCGCTGGATGCTGAAGCGGTTCTCGCCGCGCGTACATCTGGCGATGATGGACGCGCTGGTGGTGGCGGGCGGACTCAGCTTCCTGTGGCAGGCCTGGGAAGGCTAATCCGCCTTCGTCGGCCCCAGATAGCGCCGCATTTCGGCATCGCGCGCGATATTCGGGGCGCGCGGCTCGGTCGGGATATTGGCGACCAGAAACCACGTCGCCGAACCGTCGGCGCCGGCGAGCGGCACGATAAAGCGCCGCCAGATCGCATGGTCGATCCAGGGCGGCGCTTCGTGCGCGGTGTATATCGGTTTGCGCGCGATCGCCGCGGCGACGTAAACGCCGCGATAGAACAACGACAGGCTGGCGCCGATCTTCAGCCCCATCGCGCCCACGCTCCAGCCGGTCCAATCCTGGCCCGCATGCCGCGCGACCTTGGTGCCGTAGACGCGATAGACGAAATCCGTCCCGGTTTCGTCCGTTTCCAGCAGCAACAGATCGCCCAGCATGCCGCGCAGTTCTTCCGGGCGCACATTCGCGCGCGCCGGCAAGCCATCGCCGGTCCGGGGCAGATCGCGCCAATAGGCGAACAGTGCCGCGTGTTCGGGCCGGTCGAGCGTCGCGGGATCGGGATCGACGACGATCGCGGGCGGCGGCAAGTCGCGCACGCGGAAGGTTTCGTCGACGATCGATTGATCGCCGCGCAGCAACGCTTCGCCCGCCGCGCGCGCCTGCGCGTGGCCTTCGACGCGGGCGCGCCACGTTTCGCGCTCATGCGCGATGGGATCGGCCGTGCGGCGCAGCATACCGGGCCCCCTCAGCTCTCGCCCGGTCCCAGACGACGGCGCATCTCGATTTCGCGCGCGCGATCGGGCCGGCGGAACTTCACGGGCAGATTGGCGACCAGGAACCACGCGACATCACCCGAAGCACCGGCCAACGGCACGATCAAACGGCGCCACAGGCTGGGCGATTGATAGGGGGCGGCCTCGTGCGCGGTATAGATCGGTTTGCGCGACAACGCGCACGCGACATAGACGGCGCGATAGAACAGGCCGATACCGTTGCCGGTTTTCAACCCCATCGCGCCCACGCTCCAGCCGGTCCAATCCTGGCCCGCATTGATCGCGATGTTGGAACCGTAGACGCGATAGACGAAATCGGTGCCGCTCGTTTCGGCTTCCAGCAGCATCAGATCGCCCAGCGTGCCGTGCAGTTCCTCGGGGCGCACCGTGTCGCGCTTGGGCAGGTCGGCGCCCGCTTCGCGCGGCAGATGGCGCCAATAGCGCAGCAGATTCGCATGTTGGGGCAGGTCGAGGTCGGGTAAAGCCGGGTCGATGACTATTTCCGGCGCGCATTGGTTGCGCAGCAGGAACAATTCGTCGATCGCGTTCTGCTCGCTCCGGATCAAGTCTTCGCCCGCCACGCGCACCGTGTCGTGGTCGCCCACGCGGGCGCGCCATTGTTCGCGTTCATGGGCAATCGAGTCGGCGGGCGGCAGCAGCATGCGGGGGTAATCATAGCGCCGGCGGCGGGCGCTATCATCCCCCGAAGACGCGGGTAAATTCCTCGCGCAGCATCATGTCGAATTCGGGCATCGTCACCAGGAGCCCCAAATCGGCCAGCGACGTGACGCCGTAGGCGGGGGCCGAAATTCCGCAGGGCACGATACCCGCGAAATGCGACAGGTCGCAATCGACGTTCAGCGACAGGCCATGGAACGTGACCCAGCGCTTCACCCGCACGCCGATGGCGCCGATCTTGTCCTCGCGCCGCCCGCCGCGCCCGTCGGGGCCCCGGTCGACCCAAATACCCACGCGGCCGTCGCGCCGCTCGCCCTTCACGTTGAAGCGGGCGAGGGTGCGGATCATCCATTCCTCGAGCCGGCGGACATATTCGCGCACGTCGCCGCCGCGTTCCTTCAGGTCGATCATCACGTAAGCCACGCGCTGGCCGGGCCCGTGATAGGTGTATTGGCCGCCGCGCCCGGCCTCGAACACCGGAAAACGCGGGTCGCGCAGGTCTTCGGGCTTGGCCGAGGTGCCGGCCGTATAGACCGGGGCATGTTCCACCAGCCAGACCGCCTCGGGCGCGGTTCCGGCCCTGATGGCGTCGGCACGGGCCGACATTTCCGCGAGGGTCGCGGCATAGTCGCTATACCCCTCGCGTACCGTCCATTCGATGCGGCTGAATTCGGCGGATTTCCAGGCCATGCCGCCGATGAACTATCCGGATGCGCCGTCCTTTGCAAGGCCGGGTTCGGCGAGCGGCAGGCGCAGGCTTGCGATCGTGCCGCGCCGTTCCAGGCTGTCGAGCGTCACGTCGCCGCCGAAACGCCGCGCGATCGTCCGCGCGGTGAACAAGCCCATGCCGCGGCCCGCCCGCGCGCGCAGAAATGCGCTTTCGAGGCGCACGAATGGTTCGAAGACACGCTCAAGGTCTTTGGCGGGGATGCCCGGTCCATCGTCACGTACGCCGATCGTCACGCCGCGAACACCTTCGGCGACCCGGATATCGACATGTCCGCCCGGCTTCGAATGGACGATGGCATTGGAAACAAGACAGTTCAGGATGATCCGCAGGCTGCGCGCGTCGATGCGCAGGCGATGCGCCGGCGCGGGGTGTGGAATGGCAAGGTCGAGCCGTGCCGCTTGCGCTGCCGGAAGCCAATGCGCGTAAGTTTCATCGAGCGCTGCGCCGAGTGCGCAGCTCGCGCCGGCGGCGGGTGCTGCCGTGCCGAAGGATTCGGCGATCGACATGAATTCGTCGACCAGCGCTTGAAGGTCGCGCGCACCGGATTGGAGATGGGTGAGATACTCGCGCTGTCGGTCGCTGGGTGGTCCGGGTATCCCCCTGCTCAACGCCTCCGCGAAGCCGATCACGGCGTTGAGCGGCGTGCGCAATTCGTGACCGATATTCTCTATGAAATGGGCTTTCGCGGCCGCCGCCGCGCGCGCGGCGGAAAGAGATTCCGCAGCTTCGCGCGCGGCGCGTTCGCGGTCGGTCGTTTCCGCGACGATCAGCAGGCTGCGCCCACTCGTCATCCGGCGGAAGGATATTTCGAAGGCGCGGCCGTCGGCGGCGTGCAGCGTGGCTTGCGCGGGATCGCTGCCGGCAGGAATTTCGGTCAGACGACGCAGCGTGTCGGCAGTGCCGGGATCGCGCAACGGACCGAAGCTCGAGATCGTGGCGATTGCCCCGGAGAGGGTCAGGCCCGGGCGCAGCGCCTCGCGCGGCAGGCCCAGAATCTGCGCCAGACGCGGACTGACATGGTCGAGCCGACCGTCCGCCTCAACGATGCAAACGCCCGGATCGATCGCCGCGAGCGCGTCGTGCAGAAGCTGATTGCGCGCGCCGAGTTCGGCGCCAAGGCGCGACAGCGCATCGACGCGCGCCTTGCGTTCGCTGGCGTCGCGCATGGTGGCGAGGAAGACGTCCTCGCCGCCCACGCGCAGCGGCACGACGCGCAGATCGAGCGTCAGTTCCGCGCCGTTCGCGTGAAGGCCGGTCACTTCGCGCGTCGTGCCGATGATGCGCGGCGGCGCGCCGGCCAGATAGCGGCCCACATAGTCGGGATGGGAAGAGGCGTGGGCCGGCCCCATCAGAACGGTCACGGGCTGGCCGAGCGTGGCCGATGCTGTTCGGCCGAACAGGGTTTCGGCGCCGGGGGAGAAGAAGCGGATTGTGCCGTCGACCGACATTGCGACGATCGCTTCGGTCGCCGCCTCGATCGCGGCGATGGGAAAGCACAGTATCGGCGAGGCGATGTCGGTGCGCTCTGCTGCGCCGGGATCGGGCTCGATCGGGCATTCGGGCGGCTTGTCGAACAGCATCGGCATCCGCGCGCCTTGCCAATGGCGCGCGGGCGGCGGCCATGTCATCGGCGTTTGCCTTGCCCGATGAACGTCTCGATCTCGGCGCGCAGCGACGTGGCGTTGCCGGACAGGGATTGCGCCGAATCCAGCACGTTACGCGCGCCGCGGCCGATCGTTGCTGCCGCTTCGCTGACCATCGCGATGTTGTTCGACACCTGTTGCGTGCCGGCCGCCGCTTCGCCGATGCCGCGCGATATCTCGCGCGTTGCGGCGGATTGTTGTTCCATTGCCGCGGCAATCGAGGCGGCGATGCGGTTCACTTCCTCGACCGTGCCGGATATCTCGCCGATCGCGCCGACGGCGGCGGCCGTGGCGGCGCGGATATGCTGGACCTGTTCGGCGATATCGTCGGTCGCGCGCGCGGTCTGCGTGGCGAGCGATTTTACTTCCGACGCCACGACCGCGAAGCCCTTGCCGGCGTCGCCTGCGCGGGCGGCTTCGATCGTGGCGTTGAGAGCCAGAAGATTTGTCTGCCCCGCGATCGCGTTGATGAGTTCGACGACCTTGCCGATGCGCTGTGCCGCTTCCGACAGTCCGTCGACGGTAGCGCGGGTCTGGCGGGTCTGTTCGGCCGCGCGTTGCGCGACGGTAGCCGAGCCTTCGACCTGGCGGCTGATTTCGCCGATCGATGTGCTTAGCTCCTCGCAGGCCGCGGCCACGGTCTGCACGTTCGCCGTCGTCTGCCCGGCCGCACCGGCGACGGCCGCGGAACGCTGGCCGGTATCTTCGGTCGAACCGACCATGCCTTGCGCCGTCTCGTGCAAAGACGCCGCGGCTTTGGCGACGAGTTCGACGATTTCCCGCACCTTTTCGGCCATTCGTATTTGCGGCGTCACGATCGACCACGTGACCACAGGTGCGGCGTAGCGGCCTTCCTTGTCGCGCAACGCGTCCACGGCCAGCGACAAGACTTCCTCGCCCACGCGGATTTGCGCGTTGTGGGGAAGGGCGCGGTCGTCCGCCAGCATCCGGCGCTGATGGGCGGGGTTCTTGTGGAAAATGTCGATCGAACTGCCGATCAGCGCGTCGGCGGTGACGGGCAGCAAATGTTCGATTTTGCGTAACGTTTCAAGGGTCGGGCGGTTGGCATAGTCGATCCGGAAATCCGCCGCGTCGCAGGTCATCACATTCACGGGGATGCAGTCGAGCATTTGCTGAAAGCGGGCGAGTGTGCGTTCGAGCTCGGCGATGCGTGCTTCCAGCGCTTTTTCCGTCGCTTTCGCGCGGGCGGTATTCGTCCACATGGTCGTTGGCCTCGCCTGTTTTTATGGTTTGCGCCGGGCGCCGGTGCGACCGGTTGCGACAGGATCGCAAGGCCGTGAAGTTACGAACAATCGGTCAAAAGGATCAGATTCGAACGGACGATGAGAGGTTTAAAACTCTTAAATTTGCACCACAGATCAAATCTCTAGACAGTTCTGTGCCACCTGCGTATTTTACATAAAATTTTAGGTAAATGGGTAAATCTGATCGACAAATTGGATACACCCGATCGCCGCGTTCGCTTGGCGGGCCTAAAATAAGCAAGACAGGGATCACCCAATGCTGCTCATACCCTGCCGAAAGGGCCGGGCCGGGCTGAAGGCGCAGTCAGGTCTGACAATCGGGGAGGTTTGCGGCTGGGGCGGCCTGACCTTGACCTATGACAGGAATTGCACGGTCAAGGTCGAGACGATCGGCAAACTGCGCGGTATCTACGAATTTCTCCAATCCGCTGCACCGCTGCGTGCGGTGTTGCTGCATCGCCGGCTGCTCGGCGATATGCCGTTCTCGCGGCTGTCGGACCTGCGCGCGCGCGCCGGAATCGTGCCGATCGGCGCGATCGTCGAGCCGGAAGACGCGAACGGACATTGGGTGCGCAGCGCCCTGGGTGCTGGTGCGCTAGCCGTCCTGCCCGACAATATGATTACCCAGCATTTCTATTCCATCGGGCTGCTGCTGCTCGCGGGAATACCTTTCGTGCCGCCGGAAGTCGCGCTGGCCGAAGTGCCGCGGGCGCCCGTCCCGTTTACGCCGCGCCAGCACGAAATCGCCGGGCTTCTGGCTTTGGGCCTGTCGAACAAGGAAATTGCCCGCCGGCTCAATCTCAGCGAACCTACGGTCAAAACACATATTTCCACGATGCTGCGCAACACCGGGACGGCCAATCGGCTCCAACTGGCGCTCTATGTGCGCTGAACGCGCCGTGGACGTGAAATCGGCCTGGACGGCAGCGAGAGGAGCGCTTGCCACGACGGGCCCGATTTGGTATCCCCCCGCACCCGTGTTGGCAAGTCCTCCCCTTGGGCGGGCATGCCGACCTCCTCGATGTGCGGTCGTGGCGGAACGGTAGACGCGCCAGCTTGAGGTGCTGGTGGCCGAAAGGCCGTGGAAGTTCGAGTCTTCTCGACCGCACCATCGACCCCTTTGATATCACCGGCGGGATTCATGGCGGACGACAAGCTGCGCGAAGCGGCCCTCGAATATCATCGTCTCCCGCAGCCCGGTAAACTCGCGGTCGTCGCGACCAAGCCGCTCGCCAACCAGCGCGATCTGGCTTTGGCCTATTCGCCGGGCGTCGCCGCCGCGTGCGAGGCGATCGTCGCCGACCCCGCCGAAGCCGCCACCGTCACCGCGCGCGCCAATCTGGTCGCCGTGGTCACCAACGGCACGGCCGTTTTGGGCCTGGGCGCCATCGGCCCGCTCGCCGCCAAGCCGGTGATGGAAGGCAAGGCGGTGCTGTTCAAGAAATTCGCCGGCATCGACGTGTTCGATATCGAGGTCGACGAGCTGAACCCCGACAAATTCGTCGATATCGTCGCGGCGTTGGAGCCGACTTTCGGCGGCATCAATCTCGAAGACATCAAAGCACCCGAGTGCTTTGAGATCGAAGAGAAGCTGCGCAAGCGCCTCAAGATCCCCGTCTTCCACGACGACCAACACGGCACGGCGATCATCGTCGGCGCGGCGATCCTCAACGGGTTGCGCGTCGTCGGCAAGGATGTGTCGAAGGTGAAGCTCGTCACGTCGGGGGCCGGTGCCGCCGCGTTGGCCTGCCTCGACCTGCTCGTCGATCTGGGCGTCAAACAGGAAAACATCTGGGTCACCGACATCGCCGGCGTGGTCTATAAAGGCCGCACGGAGTTGATGGACCCGCGCAAGGCGCGTTACGCGCGCGACACCAACGCGCGCACGCTCGACGACGTGATCGGCGACGCCGACGTGTTCCTGGGCCTGTCGGCACCGCGCGTGCTGAAGGGGGCGATGGTCTCGAAGATGGCGGCTAGGCCGCTGATCTTGGCGCTCGCCAACCCGACGCCGGAAATTCTGCCCGAGGAAGTGAAGGCCGCGCGCGGCGATGCGATCATCGCGACCGGGCGTTCGGACTACCCGAACCAGGTCAACAACGTCCTGTGCTTCCCGTTCATCTTCCGCGGCGCCTTGGACGTGGGGGCGACGACGATCAACGAGGCGATGAAGGTCGCCGCCGTGCGCGCGATCGCCGATCTCGCCCTGCAGGAACCCTCGGACATCGTCTCGGCCGCCTATGGCGGCGAGCCGCCGGCTTTCGGCCCCGAAAACCTGATCCCGAAGCCCTTCGATCCGCGCTTGATCACCGAGATTGCGCCCGCCGTCGCCAAGGCGGCGATGGAATCGGGCGTGGCGACGCGCCCGATCAAGGATTTCGACGCCTATACCGACCAGCTGTCGCAATTCGTCTATCGCTCGGGCTTCGTGATGAAGCCGATCTTCGAGCGCGCGCGTGCCGCCCCCAAGCGCATCATCTTCGCCGACGGCGAAGACGAGCGCGTGTTGCGCGCGGCGCAAACGCTGATCGACGAAGGCATTTGCCTGCCGATCCTCGTCGGCCGCCGTGAGACGATCCGCAAGCGGCTCGACAAGCTGGGCCTGCGCATGGCGATCGACGGCGATTTCCGCCTGATCAATCCGGAAGACGTGCCGAATTATTCGGAAGTCTGGCGCCTTTATCACAATCTGATGGGCCGCAAGGGCATTTCGCCCGACACGGCGCGCACCATCGTGCGCACGCGCAACGTGGTGCTGGCGGCGCTGATGCTGCGCATGGGCGAGGCCGACGGCATGATCGGCGGCTTGATCGGCCGCTGGAACCGCGCGTTGCGCGATGTGGTCGAAATCGTTGGGTTGAAACCCGGCGTGGCCGCCGCGTCCGCCGTGTCGGCTCTGGTGCATTCGCGCGGCACGATCTTTATCGCCGATACGCATGTGTCGCGCGAACCCGATTCCGCGCAGATCGCCGGCATGACCGTGCGCGCGGCGGAAGTCGTGAAGCTGTTCGGCTTGAAGGCGAAGGCGGCGTTGCTTTCGCATTCCAATTTCGGCTCGACCGATTGCCCCTCGGCCGACCGTATGCGCGGCGCGCTCGAACGCATCCAGGCGATGGCGCCCTATCTGGAAGTCGACGGCGAGATGACGGCCGAAGCCGCGATCTCCGACGAGATCCGCCGCAACGCGGTTCTCGAGCCGCGTTACGAAGGCATGGCGAATCTTTTGATCATGCCGAGCCTCGACGCCGCGAATATCGCCTTCAACCTGCTGAAGGAATTCGCGGGTGCCCAGAAGATCGGCCCGGTGCTGCTGGGACCGGCGGCGCCTGTCCATCTGCTGGACAACACGGCGACGGTGCGCGGCATCGTCAACATGGCGGCGTTCTGCGTCGCCGACGCGCAGGAACACCCGACCGCCCGCCCGGCGTCGTAAGCGCGCTTGCGCGGCGTCGCGCGGCGGCTTAACCAGGGGGGAACCCCCTGGGAGAATGCCGCCATGTTGTTCCCGACCACGATCGCCGGCAGCTTGCCCAAGCCCGGCTGGCTCGCCGAAACCCACAAGCTGTGGCCGAAATGGCGCCAGGAGGGCGACGAGCTCGCCCGCGCCAAATGCGACGCCACGCTGCTGTGGCTGAAGCTGCAGGAAGATGCGGGGCTGGATTGCCTGACCGAAGGCGAGCAATCGCGCCAGCATTTCGTCCACGGCTTCGTCGAATTCGTCGACGGGATCGACACCGCGAACAAGGTCGCGATGGGGATCCGCAACAATCGCTACGAAGCGATCGTGCCGCAGGTCGTCGGGCCCTTGCGCTTGAGGGGCCGCGCGCATGCCACCGAAGCGCGATTTGCGCGCGCGCACACGAAGCGCCAATTGCGCTTCACCCTGCCGGGACCGATGACGATCATGGATACGGTCAAGGACGCCTACTACGGCGACCGCATCAAAACCGCGATGGCCTTCGCCGATCTGCTGAACGAAGAAGCGCGCGCGTTGGAAATGGACGGCGTCGACGTGATCCAGTTCGACGAGCCCGCCTTCAACGCCTATACCGACGAAGCCGCCGGCTGGGGCATCGAAGCGCTGCATCGCGCGATCGACGGCCTTAAATGCAAGACGGCCGTGCATATCTGCTACGGCTACGGCATCAAGGCCAATATCGATTGGAAGGCGGGCTTGGGCAGCGAGTGGCGCCAATACGAGGATTTCTTTCCGGCGCTGGCCAAAAGCCGCATCGATCAGGTGGCGCTGGAATCGATCCATTCGCATGTGCCCGCGCGCCTTATGGGCTTGCTCGACGGCAAGGAAGTCGTTGTCGGCGCGATCGACGTCGCGACCAATCTGATCGAAACGCCGGAGGAGATCGCCGAGATCGTCGGCACGGCGCTGAAATACGTGCCCAAGGACAAGCTGATCCTGGGGACGAATTGCGGCCTTGCCCCGCTCGATGTCGATGTGGCGATCGCCAAGCTCGACGCGCTGGGCAAAGGGGCCGCGTTGGCGCGGACGCGCCACGGGTGATGAGCGTCAACGACCGCCGCTTCGCGCTGATCCTGTTCTTCGTCGTTCCCGCCGCCCTGGTTTCCAATATGGTGGCGGCGCGCTGGATCGCGGGCAGTATTCCGCCGGTGGCGACGGCGTTTTGGCGCTGGGGCCTGACGCTGATCTTCCTGCTGCCCTTCGCGGCTTCGGCGATGTGGCGCGGGCGCGAGGAAATCCGCCGCGAATGGCGCAGCTATCTGTTGCTTGGCTTCCTCGGCATGGGGATTTGCGGCGCGCCCACTTATGTGGCGGGTGTCACGACCACCGCCACCAATGCGGGGCTCATCTATGCCGCGTGCCCGGTGCTGATCGTGCTGTTCGCGCGCTTCGGCTATGGCGAGGCGATCGGCTGGGCGCGCATGGCGGGTATTGCGCTCGCACTCGCCGGGGCGGGATGGATCCTGCTGCGGGGCGAGCCGTCGAATATCGTGCATCTCAATTTCGTCGAGGGCGATTTGCTGATCGCGCTGGGCGCCGTCGCCTGGGCGATCTATTCGGTGCAGCTCAAATACAAGCGCACGACATTCGACCCCATGACGCGCCTCGCCACCATCGTCGCTTTCGGCGTGGCGGTGAATTTGCCGTTCCTGATCGGCGAAATGGCGTTCTACGCGATGCCGAATTACGATCTGCGCGATTGGACCGTGTTCGTGTTCCTGGCGCTGGTGCCGGGGATCATGTCCTATCTCGGCTATTCGATCGTCGTCGGCGCGCTGGGGGCGGGGGCGGCGAGCCTGCTCATGTATCTGGTGCCGCTTTATGGCCCGGCACTCGCCTGGATCGTGCTCGACGAGCGGCTCGCGATCTATCATCTGGTCGGCGCCGCCATGCTGCTGCCGGGGCTTTATCTGGGTACAAGGCGTTAGCGCGAAACCAGCGCGATCGCGCTTTCACGGGCGGCGGCCAGATCACGCCCGCGCATCAGGCTTTGGCCGAACAGGAAACCGTAGAACAGCAATGCACGCGCCTGGGCCTCTGCCGTGCCGTAGCCTTGTTCGCGGAACAACGCGGCGACCTGGATCAGACGCTCGGCATCGACGATCTCGACCGCCTTGGCCGCGCGCGTATCGGCGCGGGCGAGGGCTCGGATGGCGAGTTCGACCGCCAAGCCCTTCGGGTTCGGGTCGCGCAAATAAAGATCGGCCATCGCCGACAAGGTGCGCCGCTTGGGATCGCCCGCCTGGGCGCGGATCGCGGCGATCCGGCCCGCCGCCCAGGCCTCCAAGGACGCCGCCAGCAGCGCCTCGCGATCCTTGAAATGCCAATAGAAACTGCCTTTTGTGACACCCAGGCGCTTGGCCAAAGGTTCGACCCGCAGCCCCGCGATCCCGTCGCGCGCCAAGGCTTCCAGTGCGGCCGCGATCCACGCGGCTTCGTCCAGCCTTGGCTTGGTTGACTCCCGTTTGGCCATACCATACGGTACCGTATGGAAACGGCGGAGGAAACCCCGTTTCGACAAGGGAGGCGGCCATGACCCGCAATTCGATCCCGTCGTTCGATTTCGGCCTGGGCGAGGATATCGACATGCTGCGCGATCAGGTTGCGCGCTTCGCCGCCGCCGAAATCGCGCCGCGTGCGGCGCAGATCGACCGCGACAACGATTTTCCGGCCGATCTTTGGCGCAAATTCGGCGATCTCGGCTTGCTCGGCATCACGGTCGAGGAGGAATATGGCGGGTCGGGCCAAGGCTATCTCGCGCATTGCGTGGCGATGGAGGAGATCAGCCGCGCCTCCGCGTCGGTCGGCTTGTCTTACGGCGCGCATTCCAATCTTTGCGTCAACCAGATCCGCCGCAACGGCAACGAGATCCAGCGGCGCAAATATCTGCCCAAGTTGATCTCGGGCGAACATGTCGGCGCGCTGGCCATGTCCGAGCCGGGGGCCGGCTCCGACGTCGTGTCGATGAAACTGCGCGCCGACAAAAAGGGCGACCGCTACGTTCTCAACGGCAGCAAGTTCTGGATCACCAACGGGCCCGACGCCGATGTGCTGGTCGTCTATGCCAAGACCGATATTGCGGCGGGGGCGCGCGGCATTACGGCGTTCTTGATCGAGAAATCCTTCAAGGGATTCTCGGTGGCGCAGAAACTCGACAAGCTCGGCATGCGCGGCTCCAACACCGGCGAGCTGGTGTTTCAGGATTGCGAAGTACCGGCCGAGAACGTGCTCGGCGCCGTCGGCAAGGGCGTCAACGTGTTGATGAGCGGCCTCGACTACGAACGCGCGGTGCTGGCGGGCGGGCCGCTGGGCATCATGCAGGCGGCGTTGGACGTGGCGCTGCCTTATGTTCACGAGCGCCAGCAATTCGGCCAATCGATCGGCGAATTCCAGCTCGTGCAGGGCAAGCTCGCCGACATGTACACGACGACCAACGCCTGCAAAGCCTATGTCTATGCCGTCACGCGCGCTTGCGACGCGGGGCGCACGACGCGCAAGGACGCGGCCGGGGCGATCCTCTATTCGGCCGAGAAAGCGACCCAGATCGCGCTGGACGCGATCCAGCTTCTGGGCGGCAACGGCTATATCAACGATTACCCGACCGGGCGGTTGCTGCGCGACGCCAAACTCTACGAAATCGGGGCCGGCACCAGCGAAATCCGCCGCTGGTTGATCGGCCGCGAATTGTTTGCCGAAACCGCTTAGACTGGCCGGGAAAAGGGAGTGGATATGGCGCGCAGATTGATTTCGTCGGGGTCGAGTTTCGAGGCTTTGGCCGGCTATAGCCGCGCGGTGATCGACGGCGATTGGGCCTTCGTGTCGGGCACCACGGGCTACGACTACGCCAAAATGGCGATCTCGCCCGACGTGGCCGAGCAGACCGAGCAATGCTTCGCCAATATCCGCGCGGCGCTGGCGCAGGCCGGGTTCGATCTGGCCGACACCGTGCGCGTACAGATCCATCTGACCGACGCGAAGGATTTCGACAAAGTGGCGCCGATCGTCGGCAAACACTTCAAGGATATCCGCCCGGCGAACACGACCGTGGTCAGCCAATTGCTGAACGCGGATATGAAAATCGAAATCGAAGTCACGGCGAAGAAGAGAAGCGCATGACCGACAAACCGACCATTCTGATCGCGGGCGCGTCGCGCGGCATCGGCCTTGCGCTCGTGGGGCAATTCGCCAAGCGCGGCTGGCGCGTGCTGGGCACGGCGCGCAATCTCGCCTCCGGCGCGGATATCTCCAAAGCAGGCGGCGAAGTCCATCTGTGCGATGTGAGCGATCCGCATTCGGTCGCGCGCTTGGGCAAATCGCTGGCGAGCGAGAGCATCGACCTGCTGCTGTGCAACGCGGGCATCTATGGCCCGCGCGACGGCGCGGTCGGCAACACCGATTACGACGAATGGCGGAAGGTCATCGACGTCAACGTCTTCGGCCCGATGCGGCTTGTCGAAGCGTTGATCGAGCCGGTGGCGCGATCCAAGCGCAAAACGATCGCCTTCACGACCTCGCGCATGGGCTCGATCGCGATGAATGCCGGCGGGTCGATGATCTATCGTTCGTCCAAGACGATGCTCAACCAAGTCGCCAAAAACCTGTCGATCGATCTGGCGGGGCGGGGCGTAACCGTCGCGGTGTTCCATCCCGGCTGGGTGCAGACCGAGATGGGCGGGCCCGGCGCCACGCTGACCATTCCCGAAGCGACCGACGCGATCGCCAAGACGCTGTCGGGCCTGACGCCCAAGGATAACGGCAAGTTCTTCAACTACGACGGCACCGATCTTCCCTGGTAGACCGAGGGCGCGATGCTCGACGAAACCCAGAGCCTGATTCGCGATACGGCGCGCCAATACGCGCAAGAGAAGCTGTGGCCGACCGCCGCCGCGCGCGAGAAGGAAAAGCTGTTCCCCAAGCCGATCGTGCGCGAATTGGGCGAACTGGGATTCATGGGCATGCTGGTGCCCGAAGAATGGGGCGGGGCCGGCGCCGATCACGTCGCCTATGCGGCGGCGTTGGAGGAAATCGCGGCGGGCGACGGGGCCGTTTCCACGGTCATGAGCGTGCATAATTCGGTCGGCTGCATGCCGATCCTGAAGTTCGGCACGGCGTGGCAGAAAGAGACGTTTCTCAAGAAGCTCGCGCAAGGCCGAATGCTCGGCGCCTTCTGTCTGACCGAGCCGGGGGCGGGGTCGGACGCCTCGGCGATCAAGACCCGCGCCAAGCGCGACGGCAATCATTGGGTGCTGTCGGGCACCAAGCAATTCATCACCTCGGGCGCCACGGCGGACGTGGCGATCGTCTTCGCGGTGACCAACCCGGAGGCGGGCAAGAAAGGCATCAGCGCGTTTCTGGTGCCGACCGACAATCCGGGCTGGAAGGTGGCGCGGCTCGAGGAAAAGCTCGGCCAGAAATGCTCCGACACCGCGCAGATCACATTGGAAGATGCGCGCCTGACGCCTGATTTGATGCTGGGGCCGGAAGGCGAGGGCTACAAGATCGCGCTCGCCAATCTCGAAGGCGGGCGCATCGGCATCGCGGCCCAGGCCGTGGGCATGGCGCGCTCGGCCTATGACGCGGCGCTCGCTTACGCCAAGCAACGCGAGAGCTTCGGCAAGAAGATCTTCGAACATCAGGCAGTCGCGTTCCGTCTCGCCGACATGGCGACCGAAATCGAAGCCGCGCGCTTGATGGTGCATAACGCCGCGCGGCTGCGCGATGCAGGTTTGCCGTGCCTGAAGGAAGCCGCCATGGCGAAGCTCTTCGCCTCGGAAATGGCCGAGCGCGTGTGCTCGGCGGCGATCCAGACGCATGGCGGCTATGGTTACCTCGCCGATTTTCCGGTCGAGCGTATCGCGCGCGACGTGCGCGTATGCCAGATTTACGAAGGTACGTCCGATATCCAGCGCCTGGTGATCGCCCGGGCCATCCACGCGGAAGGGTAAGCAAGTGGCCAACCCGATCGACTTCTATTTCGACTTCTCGAGCCCCTATGGCTATCTCGCCTCGACGCGGATCGACGATCTGGCCGGGCATTACGGGCGCAGCGTCAAATGGCGGCCGATGCTGCTGGGGGCGGCGTTCAAGGAATCGGGCCAGAAACCGCTGCTCGAAATTCCGCTGAAGGGCGAATACGCCAAGCGCGATTTCGCGCGTTTCGCGCGGCTCTATAATTTGAAGTTCCGCCTGCCCGATGCGTTCCCCTTCGCCGCAATCAACCCCAGTCGCGCCTTCTACTGGCTCGACGACAAGGACCCGGCCTTGGCCAAGCGCTTCGCCAAGGCGGTGTTCCGCCAAGCCTATGTCGACGGGCGCGACGTGACACCGGTCGATTTCGTCTGCGATCTCGCGGCCGGTATGGGTGTAGACAAGGACAAGCTGAAAGCCGGGATCACCAGCGCCGAATTCAAGGAGCGGTTCCGGGGCGAGGTCGAGGCGGCGGTGCAGCGCGGCGTGTTCGGCTCGCCCTTCATCATCGTCGACGGCGAGCCGTTCTGGGGCGCCGACCGCTTGGCGCAAGTCGAAGAATGGCTCGTCACCGGCGGCTGGTGATTTCATGGCGGTGCTGAAAAGCGCGATCGACACGAAGTCCGAAGATTTCGCCGCCAACGACGCGGCGATGCGCGGCCTCGTGGGCGAATTGCGCGCGGCCGCCGACAAAGTGCGCGACGGCGGCGGCCCGGCCGCGCGCGACAAGCACGTCAAGCGCGGCAAGTTGCTGCCGCGCGAACGGATCCGAACGCTGCTCGATCCCGGCACGCCGTTCTTGGAGCTTTCCCAGCTCGCCGCCTGGGACATGTATGGCGGCGACGTGCCGTCCGCCGGCATCTTGACCGGGATCGGCCGTATCGCGGGCCGCGAATGCGTCGTGGTGTGCAACGACGCGACCGTGAAGGGCGGCACTTACTTCCCCATCACGGTGAAGAAGCATATCCGCGCGCAGGAGATCGCGCGCGAGAACCGCTTGCCCTGCGTCTATCTGGTCGATAGCGGCGGCGCCAATCTGCCGAACCAGGACGACGTTTTTCCCGACCGCGAGCATTTCGGGCGCATCTTCTTCAATCAGGCGAATCTCTCCGCCGCCGGCATTCCGCAGATCGCGGTGGTGATGGGCAGTTGCACGGCGGGTGGGGCTTACGTGCCCGCGATGTCTGACGAAAGCGTGATCGTCAAGAATCAGGGCACGATCTTCCTCGGCGGCCCGCCTTTGGTGAAGGCGGCGACGGGCGAAGTGGTGTCGGCCGAGGACCTCGGCGGCGCCGATGTGCATGCGCGCGTGTCGGGCGTCGTCGACCATTACGCGCAGAACGACGCGCACGCACTTGGGATCGCGCGGCGCATCGTCGGCAATCTCAACCTACCCAAGCCCGCGTGGGGTCAGGCGCAAGCGCCCGCCGAGCCGCTCTATGCGGCCGAAGAACTTTACGGTGCTGTCCCCGCCGATCTGCGCAAACCCTACGACGTGCGCGAGATCATTGCGCGCATTGCCGACGGTTCTGAATTCGACGAGTTCAAAGCGCTGTACGGCACGACGCTGATTTGCGGCTTCGCGCATATCTGGGGCTACAAGGTCGGCATCGTCGCCAATAATGGCATTTTGTTTTCCGAAAGCGCCTTAAAAGGCGCGCATTTCATCGAGCTTTGCTGCCAGCGGAACATTCCGCTCTTCTTCCTGCAGAACATCTCCGGCTTCATGGTCGGCAAGAAATACGAAAGCGGCGGCATCGCGCGCGACGGTGCCAAACTCGTCACCGCCGTATCCTGCGCGAATGTGCCGAAATTCACCGTGATCGTCGGCGGCTCGTTCGGCGCCGGGAATTACGGCATGTGCGGGCGCGCCTTCGGCCCGCGCTTCCTGTGGATGTGGCCCAACGCGCGTATCTCGGTGATGGGCGGCGAACAGGCCGCATCGGTGCTCGCCACTGTGAAGCGCGACAATCTCGAAGCCGCCGGCAAGACGTGGCCGGCGGAGGACGAAGCCGCATTCAAGGCGCCGATCCGCGAGCAATACGAGAAGCAGGGGCATCCGTATTATGCTTCGGCGCGGCTGTGGGACGACGGCGTGATCGACCCCGCCCAAACGCGCATGGTGCTGGGGCTGGGATTGTCGGCCGCATCCAACGCGCCGATCGAGCCGACGAAATTCGGCGTGTTCCGGATGTGATGCGATGAGCGCCGGCTTCCACACCAAGATCGACGACCGCAACGTGGCGATGCTGACGCTCGCGCGCGCCGAATTTCACAACGCCTTCGACGATGCGCTGATCGCGGCGCTGACGACCGAAATCCTGCGTCTCGGCGCCATGCCGGAATTGCGCGCGATCGTGTTGGCGGCGGAGGGCAAAAGCTTTTCGGCCGGGGCCGATCTCAATTGGATGAAACGCATGGCGGCATACGACGAAGCCGCCAATCTGAAAGACGCGGCGGCACTGGCCGAATTGATGCGTGTCCTCGATACCTGCCCCAAGCCGACCATCGCTTGCGTGCAAGGGCCGGCCTATGGCGGTGGGGTGGGGCTCGTCGCGTGCTGCGACATGGCCGTGTGCGTGCCGTCGGCGAGCTTCTGCCTGTCGGAAACGAAGCTCGGCATCATTCCGGCGGTCATTTCGCCCTATGTCGTGCGCGCCATCGGCCCGCGCGCCGCGCGGCGCTATTTCCTGACAGCCGAAGTGTTCGACGCGGCCGACGCGTATCGCCTGGGGCTGATCCACGTTATCGACGAGAATCTTCAGGCGGCTGTCGAGGCGCTGCTCGTCAAATTGCGCGCCGCAGGCCCGCAGGCGATCGCGGAGACGAAGGCGCTGATCGCGCGGGTCGAAAGCGGGCCGGTCGATGCGGCGATGATCGCCGACACCGCCGCGCGCATCGCGCGTATTCGCGTGTCGCCGGAAGGGCGCGAAGGGATCGGCGCTTTCCTCGCCAAACGCAAACCGGGCTGGGCATCGTCGTGAAATTGTCGGGCCATCGAACGGGGATCGCGTTCACGACCGTGCTGCTGGTCCTGATCGGCCTGGCGGTCGAAGGCGACGCCGGCCTCGATTTCACGCTGACCATGCTGGCCGCGACGGTCTGCTCGTTCGCGTTCTTCGCGCTGCTGTTCCCGGGCTCGCTGTTCTTCTCGCTCGCATTGGCGAATTCGCTGGCGATCTACGTCTCGATTTTCGTGTTCTTCAGCGAAGCGAATTTCCCCGGCGTCTCGGATTTCGCGCAGGATTTGGGTTTCGCCTTGCCGCTCGCCGCGTTTCTGGCCGGCGCCTATTTCCGGCGCGACGCGATCCGCAGCGTGGTGGTCGCCGCGCATGTCACGTCGCGCGCGGAGTTCAGGCGCGTCACGCGCTGGCTGATCCCGGTGGCCCTGGTCGGCGGCTTGACCTTCTTTCAGAACGAGGTCGGTCTCGCGCGTTTGCCGGGCGACGCCGTGTTCCTGGGCGCGATGGCGCTGATCGCGGCGATCGTGCTGGCGGCGTCGCGCGACGTCGCCGTTTTCCTGATCGATGCGGGACTTCTGCTCGAAGAGTTCTTCGAGCGTATGGGCAAGCTGGTGCTGCCGGTCTACGCGTTCCTGACCTTCTATTCGCTGATCGTCGTCGGCTTCGCGGCGATCTACAAGCTGGTCGATGTCTATTTGACCGGTCCGCATTTCCGCATCCTAAACGACGATCGTGCGATCGGCTATTCGGAGGCGCTGTATTTCTCGATCGTCACGTTGTCGACCGTCGGTTACGGCGATGTGGCGCCGGTCAGCGACGCGGTGCGCGTCGTCGCGTCGATCCAAGTCGTGTTCGGCGTGACGCTGCTGCTGATCGGCCTGTCGGAGATCATGAACTACAACCGCGATCTCTTGGCGCGCCGCAACGGACGGCGGGAGGGCGAGGATGTTTGACACGCTCTTGATCGCCAATCGCGGCGAAATCGCGGTTCGCGTGGCGCGCACCGTGCGGCGTATGGGCTTGCGGACGATCGCGGTCCATTCGGACGCCGACGCGAACGCGCTGCATGTCGCGTCGTGCGACGAAGCCTATCCGATCGGTGCGGCGAGCCCGCGCGAATCCTATCTGCGCGCCGATCGCATTCTCGACGCGGCGAAGAAATCCGGGGCGGGCGCCATCCATCCCGGTTACGGCTTCCTGTCGGAGAACGCCGATTTCGCCGAAGCCTGCGCGAAGGCCGGGATCGTGTTCGTCGGTCCGCCCGCATCTGCCATCCGCGCGATGGGCGGCAAAAGCGAAGCGAAAGCGCTGATGGTCAAGGCCGGTGTGCCCGTCGTGCCCGGCTATCACGGCGTGGTGCAAGATGCGGCATTGTTGACCGAGGAAGCCGCGAAGATCGGCTTTCCGGTGCTGATCAAGGCGTCGGCGGGTGGGGGCGGCAAGGGCATGCGCGTCGTGCGCGCGGCCGCCGACTTCGCCGAGGAATTGGCCGGCGCGCAGCGCGAGGCGCAATCTTCCTTCGGCGATGCGCGCGTGTTGATCGAGAAATATCTCGAGCGGCCGCGGCATATCGAAGTGCAGGTCTTTTGCGACGGCCACGGCAACGGCGTCTATCTGTTCGAACGCGATTGCTCGCTGCAACGCCGCCATCAGAAAGTCATCGAAGAAGCGCCCGCACCGGGCATGAGCGCCGAGCGCCGCAAGTCGATGGGCGAGGCGGCGTTGCGCGCGGCGCAAGCGGTCGGCT
Organism: Alphaproteobacteria bacterium; assembly: GCA_017308135.1. Taxonomy (NCBI): domain Bacteria; kingdom Pseudomonadati; phylum Pseudomonadota; class Alphaproteobacteria; species Alphaproteobacteria bacterium. Next base: position 80,889 of record JAFKFM010000016.1, on the reverse strand, counting down.
ATGTCGGCGCCGGTACGGTCGAGTTCATCGCCGATAGCGGCGGCGAATTCTACTTCATGGAAATGAACACGCGCTTGCAGGTCGAACATCCGGTGACCGAGGCGATCACTGGGCTGGATCTCGTCGAATGGCAGATCCGCGTCGCGCGCGGCGAGAAATTGCCGTTGCGTCAGGCCGATCTGCGCATCGACGGTCATGCTTTCGAAGCGCGGCTTTACGCCGAGGATCCGGCGCGCGATTTCCTGCCTTCGACCGGTAAGCTGCATCGCTTAGCGTTTCCGGCGGAAGGCGCGCGCATCGATACCGGTGTGCGCGAAGGCGATGCCGTCTCGATCCATTACGATCCGATGATCGCCAAGCTGATCGTCCACGGCCCCGATCGCGCGAGCGCGCTGGCGCGGCTCGGCGCGGCGCTCGATCACGTGCGCATCGTCGGCCCGGCGAACAACGTGGCGTTCCTTGCGCGCGTCGCACGGCATCCTTCTTTCGCGGCGGGCGAAGTCGATACGGGCTTCATCGCGCGCCACAATGAAGCGCTGATCCCCGTCGTGACGGCACCGGACGACACGACAGTAGCGCTCGCCGTGCTCGCGATTCTGCGCGCGCGGGAGGATGCCGCTATCGCCGCGGCGCCCGACAGCCCGTGGGCTCGCGTGCCGGGTTGGCGCCTCAACGGCGATGCGCATGACGAGATCGCGTTCAAGGATTTGCCGCCCGTGCGCGTCCATTATCGCGGGGCGGCGGGCTATATCTTCGATTTGCCCGGCGGGTCGATCGCGGCGCAAGCCGTGTTGTCGCCGGACGGTCGTCTCACCGCCACGCTCGATGGGCATAAGGTCGAGGCCGATATCGTGCGACGCGGGCTCGACACGATCGTCTTCCAAGGCGCCGAAAGCACGACGCTGACCCTGATCGACGCGCTGGCGATGACGGACGCGCAAGGCGGGGCGGGCGGCAAGTTGATCGCGCCGATGCCGGGCAAGATCGTGTCTGTCGCCGTCGCGGACGGTCAGAAAGTGACCAAAGGGCAGAAGCTGGTCGTACTCGAAGCGATGAAGATGGAGCACACGATCGTCGCCCCCGCCGATGGAACGGTCGTGCGCGTGCGCTTCAAGCCGGGCGAACAGACTTCGGAAGGCGAGGAACTCGTGGTGTTCGAGGCGGCCGCACCATGATCCCGGCGAAAGTCAAAATGGTTGAGGTCGGTCCGCGCGACGGGCTGCAAAACGAAAAGACACCGATCGACGCCGCGACCAAGATCGCGTTGATCGATCTTCTATCGGCGTCGGGGTTGTCGGCGATCGAGGCGGGCGCGTTCGTCTCGCCCAAATGGGTGCCGCAGATGGCCGACACCGACAAAGTCATGGCGGGCATCAAGCGCAAACCCGGCGTGTCGTACCCGGTTCTCGTGCCCAACCTGCAAGGCCTCGACGCGGCGTTGAAGGCGAACGTGACGGAGATCGCGATCTTCGGTGCCGCGTCGGAAAGCTTCTCGCGCAAGAACATCAATTGCTCGATCGCGGAAAGCCTGGAGCGCTTCCGCCCCGTCGCCGCCAAAGCGATCGCCGAAGGCATGAAAGTGCGCGGCTATATCTCCTGCGTGCTCGGCTGCCCGTACGAAGGCGAGATCGCCGTGTCGGCGGTCGCGGATGTGGCGGCGCAATTGCGCGCGATGGGCTGCTACGAAGTCTCGCTCGGGGACACGATCGGGGTGGGTACGCCCGCCAAAGCGCGCGCGATGGTCGAGGCGGTCGCGGCCGTGGTGCCGCGCGAACGGCTCGCAATCCATTTTCACGATACGTGGGGCCAAGCGCTCGCCAATATTCTCGCCTGCCTGGAGGGGGGAATCGCGACGGTCGATTCGGCCGTCGCCGGATTGGGCGGCTGCCCCTACGCCAAGGGCGCCTCCGGCAATGTGGCATCGGAGGATGTTATTTACATGCTCGATGGGTTGGGCGTCGTAACGGGCGTCGATTTCGCGGCTTTGGCGCAAGCCGGGCGCTTTATCTCGGGACAATTGGGCCGTCCGCCGGGGTCCAAAGCCGCCCAGGCGCAGGCCGCCCGGCTTGAAAAGGCGGAGCGCCAGGCATAAGGTCCGCTCATTCCCGGCACCCCAACGGTCCGATGGCCTATCAGTTCAACAAAATCCGAGTCCTCCTCGTCGAGGACAATTCCCATATGCGCAAGCTGCTGAAAGCGCTGCTGGAGGCGGTGGGCGTGCGCGAGATCGTCGAGGCGCATGACGGCGGCCTGGCCTGGATGGCGATGAAAAAGGACCCGGTGGATTTCGCGCTGATCGACTGGGAGATGTATCCCGTCGACGGCCTTGAGCTTGTCCGCAAGATTCGCACCGAGCCCGACAGCCCGAACCCGTTCTTGCCGATCATCATGGTGACCGGCCATACCGAACGTTCGCGGGTGCTGAAGGCGCGCGATCTGGGCGTGACCGAGTTCCTGGCCAAGCCCGTCTCCGCGCAATCGCTGTCGCAGCGGATCGAGGAATTGATCGAGCGGCCGCGCCCTTATATCCGCACCCGCGAGTTCTTCGGCCCCGACCGCCGGCGCGGGCGCAAGGCCGCCGGCTATATCGGCCCCGAGCGGCGCGAACAGCAGGGGGCCTAGTTCATGTCGCAAAGTGCCGCGGGCGCGCCGGGGAAGAAATTCCAGGTGCTGAACCCGCCCAATCAGTTGAAGGCGAAAGTCGGCAATGGCGGCGTGGACGAAGCCGCCGTCAAACGCATGGAAACCGCCGTGCAAGGTTTGCGTGGCGAGTTCGAGGAACAGGCGAAGACGGAATCGGTGAAGCTTGCCGCCGCCGCCGCCGAATTGCTGCGCGAGCCCAACAACATCGAGAAACGCCAGACCGTCTATATGCTGGCGCACGAACTGCGCGGTCAGGGCGGCACCTATGGATACCCGTTGATCACGCGTTTCGGCGATCAGCTGTGCCGCTATCTCGACGCGGCCGATTTTCTCGACGCCAAAGCGCTGGTGGTGGTGAAGGCCGCGGCCGACGCGATCGTCGTGGTGATCAACAACGGCGTGGCCGGCGACGGCGGCGATATCGGACGTCAGCTGGTGGCGATGCTCGACAAGGTGGTCGCCCAGGTGAAGGGCGAGGCATGAGTCTGCATCTGGTGAAGCTGTGCGTCGGCTGCGATTCCATCGAGGATCTGGCCGGCTGGCAGAAGAAGCGTCTGGCCGATCAACGCAAGCGCGGCGTGGCCAAGCCGCAGCTCAAACACACGACGCGCAACGCGCCCAAGCGCGGCGACGAGATCGCGGGCGAAGGCTCGCTCTATTGGGTCATCAAAGGCGTGATCCGTTGCCGCCAGAAGATCGTCGGCTTCAAGACGGGCAAGGACCGCGAGGGCAAGCCCTATTGCGACATTCTGCTGGCGCCCAAGCTGGTGCGCACGCGTCCGAAGCCGATGCGCGCCTTTCAGGGCTGGCGCTATTTCGAGGCCGATGCGGCCCCGCCCGATCTGACCGAGGCGGAAGCCAAGCACAGTTCCAATTTGCCGCCCGCGATGCTCGAAGAACTTCGCGCGCTGGGTTTGGTCTAGGAAGGAAGACGCCGACATGCGCAACGTGCTCTCGATCCAATCCTGGGTCGCCTATGGCCATGTCGGCAACGCCTCGGCCGTGTTCCCGATGCAGCGTCTGGGCGTCGAGGTGTGGGCGATCAACACGGTGATGTTCTCGAACCATACCGGCTACGGCAAATGGCGCGGGCCGGTCTTTCCGGCCGATCAGGTGCGCGAGGTGTTCGAAGGGATCGCCGATCGCGGCGTGCTGGGGACATGCGACGGAATCGTCTCCGGCTATATGGGCGATGCGGCGATCGGCGAAGCGATCCTCGACGCCGCCGCGCGCGTGAAGGCCGCCAACCCGCAAGCGCTTTATTGCTGCGATCCGGTGATCGGCGATGTGGGGCGCGGCGTGTTCGTGCGCCCCGGCATTCCCGAATTCATGCGCGATCGCGCCGTACCGGCGGCCGATATCGTGACGCCCAATCAATTCGAACTCGAATATCTCTCCGGCATGACGGTCAAGACGCTGGCCGACGCGTGCAAGGCGGCCGATGCGGTCCATAAGCTCGGGCCCGAGACGATCCTGTTGACCAGCCTGCATCACGACGGTTTGGCGGCCGACAAGATCGCGATGATGGTTTCCCACCACGGCAAGCGCTTCGCGGTCGAAACGCCGATGCTGAAGGTCAGCGTCAACGGGGCGGGCGACGCCATTGCGGCGTTGTTCTTCGTGCATTTCGGCCGCACGCGCGATCCGAAACTAGCGCTCGAGAACGCGACGGCGTCGATCTACGGCTTGCTGAAGCGCACCGAAGAAGCGGGTACGCGCGAGATCCAAACCGTCGCGGCGCAACAGGAATTCGTCGAGCCGACCTGGCGCTTCGCCGCGGTCGAAGTTTAGAAATCCAAATGATGCTTGCCGCGATCTGCGCCGCTTACGGCGGGCCGGACGCGGTTTGCGTGCGCGACGTTCCCCGTCCCATACCGCGCAAGGGCGAAATCCTGATCCGGATGCGTGCGGCATGCGTGACGTCAGGCGATGCACGCCTGCGCGCGGCGCGGTTTCCGACGGGCTTTGCGCTGCCCGCGCGCCTGGCGCTCGGCCTTTGGGGGCCGCGCCGCGCGATCCTCGGCGCCGAAGGTGCGGGGATCGTCGTTGCATGCGGGCCCGGCGTCTCGCGCTTCAAAGAAGGCGACGCGGTCTTCGCGTTGTTCGGTATGCGGTTCGGCGCGCATGCCCAGTGCGCTGTATTGCCCGAAACGGCCGCGATCGCGCCGATCCCGCGCGGCTATTCGTTCGAGCGTGCGTCCGCGATCGCTTTCGGCGGCTCGACCGCGCTGCATTTCCTGCGCGATTTCGGGAAAGTGGCGCCGGGCGAGCGCGTGCTGGTGAACGGCGCTTCCGGTTCGGTGGGGGCGGCGGCCGTGCAACTCGCACGGCATTTCGGCGCGCGCGTCACCGGCGTGTGCTCGGCGGCGAACACCGCGCGCGTGCTGGCGCACGGCGCGCACGAGACGATCGACTACGCCGCGCGCGAATTCGCCGACGGGCGCGAACGCTGGGATATTGTGCTCGACGCGATCGGCAACGCGCCTATCGACCGCGCGCGCAGGGCCTTGGCGCCGGGCGGGCGTTTGCTGGCGGTAGTCGCAGGCCTCGGCACGACGCTGGGGTCCGCACTGCGCCCCCAACGCGGCGCGCTGCGCGTGCTGGCCGGGACGGCCGCGGAGCATGCCGAGGACCTCGTGGTGCTCTCGGGTTTATGCGAGTCCGGCGCATTCGATCCGCCGATCGACTCCGTGTTTGCGCTCGCCGATATTGCCGCTGCGCATGCGCGGGTCGATACCGGCCGCAAGACCGGCGCCGTCGTCGTCGCGCTACCGGATTGATCGAGCCGCGCGGGCCGTCAGCCTTTCGCCAGCGCGCGGTCGAGGAAGTCGAGCCGGTCCTGGCCCCAGAACAGCTCGTCCTTGTAGACATAGGTCGGCGCGCCGAACACCTGCCGGTCGATCGCTTCCTGGGTATAGGAATCGTAGCGGCGCTTGGTTTCCTCGTTCTGCTCGGCTTCCCACAGGAAGTCGGGTTTGCGGCCGTTTTCGGCGCAAATCGCCTTCAGCGTTTCGGGATCGGAAATATCCCGATCCTCGACCCAGATCGCGCGATGGATGGCGAGCGACAGCGCCATCGCGTTGAGTTCCTTCATGTCGGCCGCGATGACGAGGCGTGACGGCAATTCGGCCGATGTCGGCCGGTTCTTGGGGGTGAGGATCAGCGGGAGGGCGAGATGCTCGCGCCAGCGCTGCAATTCCATCAAGCGATAGGCTTGGCGCTGCTTCGGCCGTTGGGCGAGCGGCAAGCCGCCCGACACGGGGAAGACGCGGCCGTAATCGACCGGTTTCACTTCGATATGGGCGTTGTGCCGCTTGGCGATGGCGACGAAGCGTTCATGCCCCAGATAGGCCCAGGGCGACAGCGGGGTGAAGTAGTAGTCGATCGTCTTCGCGGTCATGGCGTCTTCCCTTCGCGTTTTTGAGCTTCGCGGCGTTTGAGTTCCCGGCGCACGATCTTGCCCGTCGCCGTCATCGGCAATTCGGACACGAACTCGATTTCGCGCGGGTATTCATGCGCGGCCAGGCGCGTGCGCACATGCGCCTGCAGGTCGCGCACCAGATCGTCGCCCGGCGTTATCCCCGGTTTGGCGACGATAAAGGCTTTGATCGCTTCGGTGCGGATCGGATCGGGCACGCCGATCACCGCGGCCATGCTGACGGCCGGATGGCGGATCAGGCAATCCTCGATCTCCGCCGGGCCGATGCGATAGCCGGCCGAGGTGATCACGTCGTCCGCTCGGCCGACATATTTGAAATAGCCTTGCGCGTCGCGCCGCCCGCGATCGCCGGTCTTCAGCCAATCGCCGGCGAATTTCTCGCGCGTCGCGCGGTCGTTGTTCCAGTAGCCGAGGAACATCACCGGGTCCGGGCGGCGCACGGCGATCTCGCCCGTCTCGCCGTCGGGAAGCTCGTTGCCGTCCTCGTCGATGATCGCCACGCGATGCCCGGCGGCGGCGCGGCCCATGTAACCTGCCCGCACCGGATAAAGCTTGCTGCAATTGGCGACGACCAGATTGCATTCGGTCTGGCCGTAGAATTCGTTGATCGTGACGCCGAAGGTGTTGCGGCCCCAATCGAGCAATTCTTCGCCCAGCGTTTCGCCGCCCGAGCCGATGGAGCGCAAGGCCGCCCCATGACCGGCGGGGACGGGGTGCCCACGCATCAGCTTCAACGCCGTCGGCGGAAAGAACACGTTGCGCACCTTGTGGCGCGCCATCAGCGCATAGGCGGCGTCGGGCTCGAATTTGCGCAGGCGTTTGGCGAGCACGGGCACGCCATGATGGAGCGACGGCAGCAGCACGTCGAGCAAGCCGCCGATCCACGCCCAATCGGCGGGCGTCCAGAACAAATCGTCCGGCTGCGGGAACAGATCCTGCGGCATCTCCACGCCCGGCAGATGGCCGAGCAGCACACGATGCGCGTGCAAGGCGCCTTTCGGATTTCCGGTGGTGCCGGAGGTGTAGATGATCAGGGCCGGATCGTCCGCCGCCGTATCGACCGGCGTGAAATCGTCCGACGCCTTGTCGAGCAGCGCCTGGAAATCATGCGTGCCGTCGATGCCCTTGCCGTCGACCACGATGATCGCGCGCAAAGCGGGCAGGCGGGCGCGGATCGCCAGCAACTTCGGCAATTGGGCGAGATCGGTGACGACGCACGCCGCCCCGCAATCGCCAAGCCGATATTCCAATGCGTCTTCGCCGAACAGCACGAAGAGCGGCACGGCGATCAAGCCGGCTTTATACGCGGCGATATGTGCGACCGCCGTTTCGGGGCTTTGTTGCAGCAGAATCCCCGCCCGATCGCCGCGCGCGAGACCCAAGGCGCCCAGCGCGTTGGCGAAACGGTTGGTCAACGCGCGCAATTCGCCGAATTTGATGACGCGGACGGCGCCCGAATCGTCGTCGAACAGAATCGCGGGCTTGGCTGCGTCCTGCCTGTCGCAGACATCGACGCCGATATTGAAGCGGTCGGGGATCGCCCAGCGGAACTTGGCCAGCAGCTGTTCGTAGCTGTCGGCTTGGGGCAACATCAGCGTTGCGTGCCCTCGAACAGCGCGCCGTCGACATAGGCGCCGGCGAGATTGGCGCCGCGCAGATCGGCCCCTCGGAAATCCGCCTCGCGCAAATCGGCGCCGCGCAGATCCGCGCCGATCAGCGACGCTTTGCTCAGGCTGGTTGTCAAGCGCCGGCCGGTGGGCGTGCCGTCGGCCGCGATGATTTCCATCGGATGGCCGATCGCGCCGCCGAAGATGGCGCCTTCCAGGCGTGCGCCCAGCATTTGCGCGCCGGAGATATTCGCGTCGGAGAAATCGGATTTTTCCGCGCGCACCGACAGGAAGGTGGCGAGCTTCAACGTCGCGGCGACGAAGCGGCTGCGGCTCAAAATCGCGCCGTCGAATTTGGCGCCCGACAATTCGCAGCCGCCGAAATCCACGTCCGACAGATCCTGCCCGCCGAATTCGGCGCGGGCGCCTTCCTTGCCGTTGGTCTTCACCCACTGCGCGTGCTGCTCGATCTGTTCCTTGTAGCGCGCGGGCAGATTGGAACCCGCCGGCGGATCGGCGTAGATCGTGCCTTCCAGCTTGGCGCCGGCCATCTGCACGTTGTTCATTTCGACGTTGCGCAAATCCACGCCCGACAGATCGGCGTTGCGCAAAGAAGCGCCGTTGAGCTTGGCGCCGGTCAGCATCGCGCCCTTCAGCTTGGCGCCGTCGAGCTTCACGCCGGTCAGATCCGCGCCGCGCAGATTGGCGCAGAACAAAGTGGCGCCGGCGAGCGAAGCGCTTTTGAGCGACGCCCCCGCCATGTTGGCGAAGGACATGTCGGTGGAATCCAGCGCCGCCGTTTCCATGTCCGCGTTCTCGAAACTCGCGGCGCGTTCCTTGGTGTCGGATTGCAAACCGGCCCAATCGACGATCTGGCCCGGGCGCAAATCGCAGCCCGACAGATCCGCACCGCGCAGCTTGGCGCGCACGAAGGATGCGGCGCGCAGATCGGCCTTGCGGAACACGCTGCGCGTGAGATCGGCGCCCGAGAAATCGCAGGCGAACAGATCCGCCATCGAGAAGTCGCAATCGGTCAGCGTGCAGTTCGAAAAGTTCGAACTCGACAGGATGGCCGAGGAGAGATTGCCCCCCGACAGCGTCGCGAAGGCGAAGTTCTGCTTGCGGCTGTCGGCGCGCTGGCCGCCGGACTTGCCGAAGATATAGGCCCAGTGGCGTTCCGCGACCTGGCGCAGGCGGAACGTGGCGGCGGCGGCGGAACCGGATGTTTGAGGCTGTGTCATGTGCTTCGACGCATATGTTTAGCAGGGGTCCGGGAATCGCGCACGCCTCGCCGCAAAATTTTCAAGCCGGTCGATGCGGGGCATTCGAGGTAAAATGGCTCATGATCTCCGATTCGACCGGCCAAACGGGCTTGTTCGGCGCTGCGGGCGCCGATTTTGGCCCGCAAAGCGCCTCGGCCGCGAATTTTGACACCGCCCCCGCAATGCAGCAACGGGCGCGGATCATCGTGCTGGGCAACGAAAAAGGCGGGTCGGGCAAGTCGACCGTGGCGATGCATCTGGTCGTCGGGTTGCTGCGCGAAGGGCTGAAGGTCGGCACGATCGACGTGGATTCCCGCCAGGCGACGCTGACCCGCTATCTCGAAAACCGAGCCCAGACGATGGAGCGGCTGAAACTGCCCTTGCCGCTGCCCGATCACCGCTTGGTCGCGCGCTCCAAATTGGCGCCGTCGGAAGCGGTGGCGGACGAGACCCAGCGTTTCGAGGCGGCTTTGGGCGAGCTCGCGTCGAACCATGACGTGGTCGTGATCGACACGCCCGGCTCCGACCAGACATTGAGCCGTGTCGCACATAGCTATGCCGACACGCTGGTCACGCCGATGAACGACAGCTTCGTCGATCTCGATTTGATCGCGAAGGTCGAGCCCGTCACGCTGAAGATCATCTGCCCCTCCGCCTATTCGGCGATGGTGTGGGACCAAAAGAAGGTGCGTGCTAAGCGCGACGCGAAGTCGATCGACTGGCTTGTCCTTCGCAACCGCGTTGCGTCGGTCGAGGCGCGCAACAAGAAGAATATGACCCAGGCGCTGGACGCCCTCGCCAAGCGCTTCGGCTTCCGCCAGGCGGCGGGGCTGGGTGACCGCGTGGTGTTCCGCGAATTGTTCCTCATGGGCCTCACGCTGCTCGATTTGCGCGAGCGCGGCATCGTTACGCCGCTGACGATGAGCCATATCGCCGGCCGCCAGGAAATCCGCGCCATTCTCCACGCCGTGGGCGTGCGCGAGGCGCCCGAACCTGCCCCCTTGCCGACGGCGTTGTAGACGGCGCCGGACAAACCTATTTCAATTGGGTCATGTCCGGCCCGAACCTCCCCGCCAAGTCGAACCGCAAAGACATCGCGGCGTTTCTCGACAAGGTGAAGTCGCTGCCCGTCGCGGCCGGCCCCGCGGCCGCGCGGCGCGGGCGGCTGATCTTCGCGTTGGATGCGACGGCGAGCCGCGAACCGATGTGGGAGCGCGCCGGCAAGCTGCAAAGTGAGATGTTCCTCGCCGCCAAGGATTTGGGCGGTTTGGACGTGCAACTCGTCCATTACGGCGGACTTGCGGATTTTCAGGCGGGGCCGTTTGTCGCGGATGCCACGGCTTTGGTCGCGCGCATGCGCGCCGTGCGTTGCGCCCCCGGCGAAACCCAGATCGGCAATGTGCTTCGCCACGGCATCGCGGAGACTCGGCGCGCGAAGGTCGCAGCCTTGGTGTTCGTCGGCGACGCGGTCGAAGAAAACCCCGACTCGTTGGCGAAGTACGCGGGCGAGTTGGGCTTGCTCGGCACGCCGGTTTTCGTGTTCCACGAAGGTGGCGATGCTTTGGCGCGGGGTGCTCTTGAGGCCATCGCGCGCCTGTCGGGCGGCGCCTATTGCCCGTTCGACGCGAATGCGGCCGATGCGCTGCGCGATCTGCTCGCCGCCGTCGCGGCCTTCGCGGCTGGCGGGCGCAAGGCGCTGGCGGATATGTCGGCGCGCAAAGGCGGGGCGGTCGCCTTGCTCGCGCGTCAGGTAAGATAGCGCGATGTTTCTGATCTACCTCATCATCGGCACGATCCTGGCTTTCGCCCTTTGGCAGATCGTCAAAGGCTTGATCGACGCCAAGCCGGCGAATGTCGTGAAGGGCGCCAAAATCGGCGGCGCCGTGCTGGGTGGCATCGCCGGTTTATGGCTGCTGCTGACCGGGCGCTTGTGGTCCGCACTCGCGATCGGGTCGATGTACGGGCCGCAGCTCGCGCGCTGGTTCACCTCGTGGAAGATCGGCCGCAATGACGGTGCCCCCGATCCGGACGCAAGCTCGGGCGTCGAGAGCACATGGCTGCGCATGGAGCTCGACCACGCGACCGGCGCGCTCGACGGGCTGGTGCTGCAAGGAAGTTATCGCGGCAAGCGGCTCTCCGAACTTGAGCCGAATTCGCTCGCCGATCTGCTCGGCACGTTGCGCATCGAGGACGGCGAGGGGGCCCAGCTTCTGGAAGCCTATCTCGACCGCGTCCATCCCGAATGGCGCGGGGGCCAGGAAGCCTCGTCGGCGGCGCCCGCCGGCGAAGGGCCAATGTCGCGCGCCGAAGCCGCAAGGCTGCTGGGCGTGGCCGAGACCGCCTCGGTCGAGGAAATCAAAGCCGCCCATCGCCGCTTGATGCTGAAGGTCCACCCGGACCATGGCGGGTCGGACTATCTTGCCGCCAAGATCAATCAGGCGAAGACGACATTGTTGGGAGCCTAAAGCGACGGCGCGCCAGCGCCACGGCCTGCGCGATGGCTGGATTGCGCTCGGATTCGTTCCAGACCAGATCGAGCCGCAAGGGAAGATCGATGTCCGCGACGTCGATCAGCGTCACGTCCTCGGGGTGCCGCCAGCGCGCCGCCGAATTGACCAGCGTTACGCCGATTCCGGCCGCGACGAGCGTCAGCATCGTGGCGTCGTTCGCGCCTTCCTGGACGATGCGCGGCGCAAATCCGCCCTTTGCGCACGCGGCCATCAGCCGCGTCCAATAGGCGGGGGCGGCGTCGCGCGGGAACAGCACGAAAGCCTCGCCCGCCAGATCCTTCAGACGCAGCGATTTGCGCGCGGCGAGGCGATGTCCCTTCGGCAGGGCGGCAAGAACGCGGTCGGTCCGCACGTTGAGGCGCGCGAGATCGGCGTCGCTGCCATCGGCGGGATCGTAGGCGAAGGCGCAGTCGAGACGTCCCGCGGCGAGCGACGCGCGCGCTTCGATCGAACTCATCGGCGTCAGATCGAGTTTCAGTTCCGGCAGGCGTTGGCGCAATTCGCCCAGGAAGGCGGGAACTTCGCCGCCCCATGCCGAGCTTTCGACGAAGCCGATGCGCAACGATCCATGCGTGCCGTCCGCGAGGCGCTTGGCGCGCAGCAGCGACGCGTCGATTTCTTTCAGCAGCCGCTCGGAATCTTCCGCCAGGGCCTTGCCGGCCGCCGTCAGGCGTACGCCGCGGCCGACGCGATCGAACAACGCCGCCGCCGCGAGCCTTTCGAGTTCGGCGATCGAGCGGGAAAGCGACGGTTGGGCGATCTTCGCTTTTGCGGCGGCGTGACCGAAATGCTCGTGTTTGGCCGCCAACAGGAAATGGCGGAGATGGCGCAATTCGATAGGCATGACGTATCGATTTATCATTAAATCGTTATTGGACGTATTGATCTTTTGCGGCTCATTTTTGCCGCTGCCGGCATGGCGACCGATAGGTCGTGGCGGCCGGCGTCCTTCTGAAACGGGAGATCGCGAATATGCGCAAATCCATTATCGCTTTGGCGATGGCGGGCGTTTTGGCGGCGTCCGCCGCGACGGCCCAGCCGTCCATTCAACGACTGGCCGACGAACTCGATCTGCAACGCATTCCGGCGCTCGTCGAAGTCGCGGTCGATCGCAAGGATTGGGCGGCCGCGCGCGCGTATTTCGCCGACAATGTCCGGATCGACTTCACCTCGCTCGTCGGCGGCCAGCCCGCGACCATTCCGGCGGGCGCGCTGATCGGCGGGTGGGCCGCCAACCTCAAAGGCAACAAGCAGAGCCTGCATATTCGAGGGCACGCGCTGGTGGAGATTTCGGGCGATCGGGCGACCGTACGGTCGAACGGCTATGCCTGGAATCGCAAACCCGGCGGGCCCGACGGCGATTTGTGGGAAGTGTGGGGACACTACATCCACGACTTCGAGCGCGCGCCGCAAGGCTGGCGGATCGTCGGCTTCACATTCGTCAAAACCTATGAACGCGGATCGGTCTGGGTTCGAGATACGCCGGGCGAGGAATAGGAACAAGACCGGAACTTGCGACGCGCGGCCGCCTATGGCATGACCGGCCCGGTTCGCGCGTTATTGCGGCGCGAACCCCTTTATTTCCAACGGGACGAGTGACGATGGCGCGCGTACGCAAGGCGATTTTTCCGGTCGGCGGTTTGGGCACGCGCTTCCTGCCCGCGACCAAGGCGATGCCGAAAGAAATGCTGCCGGTCGTCGACAAGCCGCTGATCCAATACGCGGTCGAAGAAGCGCGCGCCGCCGGCATCGAACAGCTGATCTTCGTCACCGGCCGCGACAAGACGACGATCGAGGATCATTTCGATCACTCGTTCGAGTTGGAGAATACGCTGGAGACGCGCGGCAAGGCCGCCGAGCTGGCCGCGTTGCGCGAATGGCTGCCGCCGCCGGGCGATGTCGCCTATACGCGCCAGCAAGCGCCGCTGGGCCTGGGCCACGCCGTGTGGTGCGCCCGCGATCTGGTGGGCAACGAGCCCTTCGCCGTGCTGCTCGCCGACGATCTGATCCTGTCCAAGACGCCGTGCTTGAAGCAGATGATCGACATCTATCCCGAAGTGCGCGGCAATATCGTCGCCGCGATGGAAGTGCCCAAGGCGCATACCAGCCGCTACGGCATTCTGTCGCCGGGCCGCGACGACGGCCGTCTCGTGCAAGTGCGCGGGCTGGTCGAAAAGCCGAAGCCGGACGAAGCCCCGTCGAACCTCGCGGTCATCGGGCGCTATATTTTGGAACCCGCCGTGTTCGACCATCTGGACAAGAAGAAGAAGGGGGCCGGCGGCGAAATCCAGCTGACGGACTCGTTGATTCCGCTGATCGGCCAATCGCCGTTCCACGGCTATCGCTTCGAAGGCCAGCGTTTCGATTGCGGCGACAAAATCGGCTTCTTCGAAGCGCAGATCGCGTTTGCCCTGGAACGCGCCGATCTGGGCCCCGCCGCGCGCGAGGTCGTGAAGCGTTACTCCTGAAATGACAAGGGGTTAATACCCCTCTCGACTTGATCCGGCCCGGCTTGTAGAAGCGCCGGGCCTCCGCTTCCTCCTGGAGATTCTTCCTATGCGCATCGTGATGGTCGGTACCGGCTATGTGGGCCTGGTGACCGGGGCGTGCTTTTCCGAATTCGGCGTCGACGTCACCTGCGTCGACAAGGACGCCGGCAAGATCGACCGCCTGAACAAGGGCGGCATTCCGATCTTCGAGCCGGGCCTCGACAAGCTGGTCGAGACGAACGTGAAGGCGGGCCGCCTGCATTTCACGACCGATCTCGCCAAGGCCGTGCCGGGTGCGGATGCGATCTTCATCGCGGTGGGCACGCCGTCGCGCCGCGGCGACGGGCATGCGGATCTCTCCTATGTCTACGCCGCCGCCGAGGAAATCGGCCGCGCGTTGACCGGCTATGCCGTCGTTGTGACGAAGTCGACCGTGCCGGTGGGTACTGGCCGCGAAGTCCAGCGCCGCATCAAGGCCGTGCGCCCCGACGCGCAATTCGACGTCGCGTCGAACCCGGAATTCCTGCGCGAGGGCGCGGCGATCGGCGATTTCATGCGCCCCGACCGCGTGGTGATCGGGGCCGAAAGCGAGCGCGCGCGCGAAGTGATGCGCCAGCTCTATCGCCCGCTGTATCTCATCGAAACGCCGATCGTGTTCACGTCGCTGGAAACGTCGGAGCTGATCAAATACGCGGCGAACACGTTCCTTGCCGCCAAGATCACCTTCATCAACGAGATCGCCGATCTGTGCGAGAAGGTCGGCGCCGACGTGCACGACGTCGCCAAGGGCATCGGCCTCGACGGGCGTATCGGGAAGAAATTCCTGCATCCCGGCCCCGGTTACGGCGGCTCGTGCTTCCCGAAGGATACGCTGGCGCTGGTCAAGACCGCGCAGGATTACGGCAGCCCGCTGCGCATCATCGAAACGGTCGTCGACATCAACGACAAGCGCAAGAAGGCGATGGCCGCGCGCGTCGTCGCGGCGTGCGGCGGTTCGGTCAAAGGGAAGACGGTCGCCGTGCTGGGCCTCACCTTCAAGCCGAACACCGACGATATGCGCGATAGCCCCTCGCTCGACATTTTGCCGGCGTTGCAGGCGGAAGGCGCGAAGATCGTCGCCTATGATCCCGAAGGCATGCACGAGGCGAAGTCGATGCTGCCCGGCGTCGAGCTCGCCAAGGACGCCTATTCGGCGATGGAGGGGGCGGATTGCGCCCTCATCATCACCGAATGGAACGAGTTCCGTGCGCTGCAGCTCGATCGCGTGAAGAAGCTGCTGAAGAAGCCGGTGATCGTCGATTTGCGCAATTGCTACGCGCCGGCCGACATGAAGGCCGCCGGGTTCGAATACACGTCGATCGGCCGCCCCGCGACCGCCACGGGCGCGGAGGCCGGCTGATGGCGTTCCGCCACGCGTTCGAAGCCACGGTCTTGCGCGAATACGACGTGCGCGGGATCGTCGGCAAAACTTTGTCGGCGGCCGACGCCTATGCGGTCGGTCGCGGCTTCGGCTCGGCGATCGTCGCCAAGGGCGGCAAGACCGTCGCGGTCGGCTGGGACGGGCGCCTGTCCTCGCCCGAATTGTCGGGCAAGGTGATCGACGGCTTGATCGATTGCGGCCTCGACGTGCGCAAAGTGGGGCTCGGCCCCACGCCGATGCTCTATTTCGCCGCGCGCGATCTGGGCCTCGACGGCGGCGTGATGATCACCGGCAGCCACAACCCGGCCGATTATAACGGCTTCAAGATGACGATCGGGAAAGCCTCGTTCTGGGGCGCCGATATCCAGGCGATGGGCAAGGCCTGCGCCGAAGGCAAAGTCGCCGAAGGCAAGGGCAAGGCCAGCGACGTCGATGTCCGCGCGGCTTATGTCGCGCGTCTGCTGCGCGACTATCCCAAGGACGGCAAGAAGCTGAACGTCGTGTGGGATGCGGGCAACGGCGCCATGGGCCAGGTGATGGTCGATGTCTGCGCCAAGCTCCCCGGCACGCATACGCTGCTGAACGCCGAAATCGACGGGCGTTTCCCCGCCCACCATCCCGATCCGACGGTCGCCAAGAACCTCGTCCAATTGCAGGACGCGGTCGCGGCGAAGAAGGCGGATCTCGGCATCGCCTTCGACGGCGACGGCGATCGCATCGGCGTGGTCGACGGCAAGGGCCGCATCCTGTGGGGCGATCAACTCGTCGCCGTGCTGGCGTCGGAAATCCTCGCGCGCTTGCCGGGTTCGACCATCATCGCCGACGTGAAGGCGAGCCAGGTGCTGTTCGACGAGATCGCGCGCCTGGGCGGCAAGCCGCTGATGTGGAAGACCGGCCATTCGATCATCAAGACCAAGATGGCCGAAACGGCGGCCCCGCTCGCGGGCGAGATGTCGGGCCATATCTTCTTCGCCGACGGCTGGTACGGTTTCGACGACGCGATGTATGCGGGGCTCCGCCTGCTGGCGATCCTCGCGAAGCGCGACGACAGCCTCGCCGATATCCGCGATCGTTTGCCGATCGTCATCAACACGCCGGAGCTGCGTTTCCCGTGCTCGGAAACGCGCAAGCGCGAAGTGGTCGAGGAAGTGCGTGGTCGCCTCGCCGCCGAGGGCGCCGACGTGAACCCGGTCGATGGCGTGCGCGTCAACGGGCCGGATGGCTGGTGGCTGCTGCGCGCGTCGAACACGCAGGACGTGCTGGTCGCGCGCTGCGAGTCGAAGACCGAGGCGGGTCTTGCGCGTCTCAAAGCCGCGCTCGATGCGCAACTCGCGAAATCCGGCGTCGACCTGCCGCAAGACGCCGCGGCGGGACATTGATATGACCGCTCCCCTCAAGTTTTTCTTCTACGGCACGCTGATCGATCCCGCCGTGCGCCGCGCGGTGCTGGGCGGCAAGGCGCCCAAGCGCGTGGAGGACGCCACGCTGCTCGGCTGGCGCCGGCGCAAGGCCGAACGCGCGACCTTCCCCGTGGTCGTCGCCGATGGCCGCGCGAAGACGCCGGGCGTGCTGGCGCTGGACGTGACGCCGGAAGCCAAGGCGCTGCTCGACGCCTATGAAGGCAAGGGCTATCGCGCCGAATCCTGGGTCGTCGAACGCGCCGACGGCAAGCGCTTGCAGGCGCTGGTCTATGTACCCGATGGCAGCGGGGCGGTGCGCGCGTCCGATGCGGCTTGGGATTTCGAGGAATGGCGCACGACGCACAAAGCCGCCTTCCTCGCGCGTTTGAAAACGACCAAGACCGCGCCGCGCGGACGCTGAAAAAGAAAACCCCGATGCGGGGAATGCCCGCACCGGGGTTTGCGTTGCCGTAAAGAAGCTGCGCGTCAGCGCAGCGCGCGGTTGGTCGCCGAGGTCACGGCCTTGAGCGAGGCGGTGACGATATTGGAATCCACGCCCACGCCGAACAGCGTGCGCCCGCCGACTTTGGCTTCGACATAGGCGGCGGCCTTCGCCTTGGCGCCGTCGCCGCCCTTGATCGCGTGTTCGCGATAATCGACCACGTCGATCGGCACGCCGGCCGCCTTGCTCAGCGCGTCGACATAGGCCGCGATCGGCCCGTTGCCTTCGCCCGACAGGGTCGATTCTTTGCCATCGATGCGGACCTTGGCGTCGATCTTGCGCTCGGTGCCCGACTTTGTCGGCAGCGTCGTGTGCTCGACGAAGCCGAACTTGCCGCCTTCGAGATACTCGGCCGTGAAGGCGTCGTAGATGTCCTTGGCGGAGAGTTCCTTGCCCGTCGTATCGGTCACGCGCTGCACGACTTGCGCGAACTCGATCTGCAAACGGCGCGGCAATTCCAGGCCGTAATCGGTTTCGAGCAGATAGGCGATGCCGCCCTTGCCCGATTGCGAATTGACGCGGATGACCGCTTCGTAGCTGCGGCCCAGATCCTGCGGATCGATCGGCAGATAGGGCACTTCCCACAAGCCGGTATTCGACTTGGCCTGGGCGGCGAAACCTTTCTTGATCGCGTCCTGATGCGAGCCGGAGAAGGCGGTGAACACCAATTCGCCGCCATAGGGATGGCGCGGATGCACCGGCAATTGGTTGCAGTACTCGACCGTGCGCACGATCTCGTTGACGTCGCTGAGGTCGAGTTGCGGATCCACACCTTGCGTGAACAGGTTCAGCGCCAGGTTCACGACGTCCACGTTGCCCGTGCGCTCGCCATTGCCGAACAACGTGCCTTCGACGCGGTCGGCCCCGGCCAGCACGCCCATCTCGGCGGCGGCGACCCCCGTGCCGCGGTCGTTATGCGGATGCAGCGACAGGATATAGCGGTCGCGATGCTTCACGTTGCGCGCGAACCATTCGATCTGGTCGGCGTAGATGTTCGGCGTCGCCGCTTCGACCGTCGCGGGCAGATTGAAGATCATCTTGTTCTTCGCGGTCGGGCCCCATTCGTCCATCACCGCCTCGCAGATTTCCTTGGCGAAATCGAGCTCGGTCTGGGTGAAGCTTTCGGGGCTGTATTGGAACACGATTTCCGTTTCCGGCACCGTCGGCACCAGGCGCTTGACCGTTTTGGTGCCCTTCACCGCGATGTCGACGATGCCCGGCCGGTCGAGGGCGAAGACCACGCGGCGCTGCACGGTCGAGGTCGAGTTGTAGAGATGCACGACCGCGCGCTTGGCGCCCTTGATCGCCTGGAACGTGCGCTCGATCAATTCGTCGCGCGCCTGGGTCAGCACCTGGATCGTCACGTCGCCGGGGATCAGCTTTTCGTCGATCAGCTGGCGCACGAAATCGAAATCGGTCTGCGAGGCGGCGGGGAAGCCGACCTCGATTTCCTTGAAGCCCAGGCGCACCAGCAATTCGAACATGCGGCGCTTGCGCTCGGGGCCCATCGGCTCAACCAGCGCTTGGTTGCCGTCGCGCAGATCGACCGAGCACCACATCGGCGCCTTGTCGAGCGTGCGGGTGGGCCATTGGCGATCGGGCAGGTTGATCGGCGCGAATTGGCGATATTTGGAGACGTTTTTCATCGTGGGCATTTTGGCGGTTCCGTCGAATTCAAGAAAAGGAGCAGGGCGAAGACGGTCTCAGCGCGTAAGTCGCGCGAGCGCCATTGCCACGCGAATCAGGAAAGCCGGGGCGGCGAGCTGGGAACGGTCGGGGATCATAGGACGATGGAATTTCCGGTGGTGACGAGGCGAAACGGCGACTTGCCCGCGAGGCGCCCGTCCTGGCCGGACGGGGCGGGATCAAATAAGTCGAAGCGCCGTAAGTCGGAATTCCATGTTCCATGCGTAACCCAGGCATAGGCATCGGGTCAAGCGGACCGTTCCTGGCACGGAAACTGCTGAATTCGCGGCGGTTTCACCTTTCACAGGAGCCCCCCGATGCGGAATCTGCTTAAAACCCTCGCCTTCGCCGGCGCTTTCGCCCTGGCGGCGGGCACGGCCATCGCCCAGCAACCGACCACGATCCGCTTCACGCTGGGCTGGAAGACCCAAGGTTCGGACGCGGCGTTCTTCGTGGCGCGCGACAAGGGCTATTTCGCGCGCGAAGGCTTGAACGTGGTCATCGACCAGGGCGAAGGCTCGGGCGCCACGATCACGCGCATCATGGGCGGTGCCTATGACGCGGGCTTCGGCGACATCAACGCGATCATCCAGAACGCCTCGGCCTCGCCCGGCATGGCGCCGGTGATGGTGTTCCAGATGTGGACGCAGCCGCCCTTCGCGGTGGTCGCGCGCAACGCCAGCGGCATCAAGACGATCAAGGACTTCGAAGGCAAGACGCTGGGTGGTGCGCAGGGTACACCGACCACGCGGCTGATGCCGGTCTTCGCCAAGGTCAACAATCTCGACCTCGCCAAGATCAAGTTCACGACCATGGCGCCCAACCTGCAGGAGCCGATGCTGATCCAGGGCCATATGGATGCGGCGATGGTGTTCAACATCACCAGCTACTTCAACCTCGTCGGGCTCGGCCAGGATCCGGACAAGGATTATACGTGGTTCTCGTTCGGCGATTTCGGCATGGACCTCTACTCGAACGGGTTGATGGTCTCGCAAAAGCTGCTGAAGGAAAATCCCCGCGCGGTGCAGGGGCTCGTGCGCGCCGTCAGCCAAGCCACGATCGATGTCGGCAAGGATATCGGCGGCGCGATGGAGTCCGTGAAGAAGTTCGACCAGCTGGTCGATATTCCCGTCGAACAGCGCCGCCTGCGCTTCGCCTACGAAAAACTGATGATTTCGGCGGAGGCGAAGGAGATCGGGGCGGGCGACGTGAAGGACGACCGGTTGGCGCGCTCGATCGACATGGTCGTGCAGGGTTATGGCTTGACCCGCACGCCCGTGCCGTCGGAGATTTTCAACCGCTCTTTCCTGCCGCCGCGCGCCGAGCGCGAGCTGGTGTATCTGACCAACTGACCGAGGATCGTCGCATGACCGGAACGCGCCCGCTGAAAATCACCGGCGGGCGCGTTCTCGATTCCAAAACCGGACAGGCGCCGCACGCCGATATTCTGGTCGTCGACGGCGCGATCGCCGAGATCGGCAAGATCGACGCGCCCGCGGCTGAAACGCTGGATGCGTCCGACCGGCTGCTGATCCCCGGCCTTATCAACTCCCACACCCATGCGCATGGCGGGCTGGGGCGCGGGGCGGTCGCCGATCGCGTGCCGCTGGAGCTGTTCCTCACCGGCAACGGGGCCATCAACGGTTCGCGCACGTTGGAGGACAAATACATTTCGGCCGCCTTGTCGGCGGTTGAATCGATAAGGCGCGGCTGCACGGCGGCCTTCGATTTGTTCGTCGAAATTCCGGCCCCCTCGGTCGAGGGCGCGCATGCGGTGGGCCAAGCCTATGCCGATGCCGGCATGCGCGCGGTCGTCGCCCCCATGCTCGCCGACCGCACGCTGTTCCAAGCGTTCCCGGCTTTGCTCGATGCGATACCCGAGCCGCATAAATCCAAAGCCGCCGCGATGGCGATGCAGGGCTTCGAGGTCAGCCTCGCGACCGTGCGCAAGGCCATCGAGACGTGGCCGCATGATCGCGCGATGGTGCGCCCCGGCGTGGCGCCGACCATTCCGCTGCATGCCAGCGACGAATTCCTGATTGCGGCCTCGCGGCTCGCGCGCGACACCGGGTTGCGCTTCCAGACCCATCTTTGCGAGTCGAAGCCGCAAGCCGTCGCGGCGCGCGCGCGTTACGGCTGCACGATGGTCGAGCATCTCGATCGCCTCGGCGTGCTCGGCCCCGAGTTCAGCGGCGCGCACGGTATTTGGCTCGAGCCCGACGACATCAAGCGCCTCGCCGCCAAAGGCTGCGCGGTCGCGCATAACCCGCCCAGCAATTTGCGCTTGGGGTCGGGTGTCGCCGCCGTGCGCGAAATGCTCGATGCGGGTTTGCGCGTGGGTATTGGCACCGACGCGACGAATACGTCGGACGGCCAGAACATGTTCGAAGCGACGCGGCTTGCGTCGTTCCTGTCGCGGCTGCGCGGGCCCGATTTTGAGCGCTGGCTGTCGGCCGACGAAGCCTTCGCGCTGGCGACCGAAGGCTCGGCGGCGCTGCTGGGCTTCGACAAGATCGGTAAGCTCGCACCCGGCTACGCCGCCGATATCGTGTTCCTGCGTCTCGACGCGCCGAATTTCGTGCCGTTCCGCAACCCGATGACGCAGACCGTGTTCGGCGAGTCCGGCGCTTCGATCGACAAGGTGATGATCGCGGGCCGTACGGTGCTGGCGGACGGCAAGTTGCTGACGTTCGACGAAGCCGCGTTGCGCCGCAAAGCGGAAGCGGCCGCCGCGCGCCTCGACGCGGTCAATGCGGGGGCAGCGAGTGCGGCCGCCGAAATGTCGAAATTCGTCGGCACGTTTTGTCTCGCGCACGGATCGGCGCCGTGCCCGGTGCATCGGCGCATGGCCGACGCGCCATAGTTACCCAAGACAAACGGTTGCACTGTTTCGGCGTCGAAAAGATTGCCCGCGCTAGTCGTTTGCGCGAGCCTGTGCTACTGACTGGCGCACAACATCAAAAACGCCGCCGCGCTGTTGCGGCGGCAGCGTGAGGAACATGGCCAACAAACCGCTTTCCGCGAAAACGCGCGCCGCGCTGTCGAAAGTCAGCGTCGCCACCCTGTCGACCGCCCTGATGAAGAAGGGCTTCCGCAACGTCGTCATGCAGGGCGTGTTTCCCGTCGCCCCGGTCGGCAAGCGCCGCCCCAACATGGTGGGCGAGGCGTTCACGCTGCGCTACATCCCCGCGCGCGAGGATCTGGACGTGATCTCCGGCTTCGCGGGCCGCACGCATCCGCAGCGCGTCGCGGTCGAACAATGCCCGCCGGGCTGCGTGTTCGTAATCGACTCGCGCAAGGATCCGCAGGCCGCGTCGGCCGGCAATATCCTGGTCACGCGCCTGATGAAGCGCGGTGTGGTCGGCGTCGTCACCGATGGCGGTTTCCGCGATACGCCGGCGATCGTCGAATTGGGCTTCCCGGCTTACGCCAACCGCCCGTCCTCGCCGACGAACCTCACGCGCCATCACGCGCTCGACATCGACAATCCGATCGGTTGCGGCGATGTGGCCGTCTATCCGCGCGACGTGATCGTGGGCGACGGCGAAGCGGTCGCGGTGATCCCCGCGCATCTGGCCGACGAGATCGCCGAGGAAGCCACGCGCATGACGGAGTTCGAGAACTTCGTCGAAAAGCGCGTGATGAAGGGTCAGTCGATCTTCGGCCTGTATCCGCCGGAAGCGGAAATGAGCGCGGCCTTCGCCGCCGAGCAGAAGAAGAAAAAGCGCCGCTAAAATTCGGTCGCGCCGTAATAGAGCGTCACGCTGTGCTTCGCTTGGGCGAAGAACAGCCAGCGCTCCACGCCCACCCCCAATGTCGCACTCGCCGCCGCCAACAATGCGGCGAGTGCGGCGGCGGGGCCGGGCAGCACCAAAGCCAGCACCGTTAGAATCAGCGGGCCGACGAACAGCGTCTGCACCGCGATATTGCGCAGCTTCGCGGCATGCTTGCGCGCGACCTGGAAGCCCATCTCGCGCATCAGATAATTGTCGGCCTGATGCGGCGCTTCGAACAAACGCACCTTGCCGCGCGCGCCGAGCCCCGTGGCGCTTTCGGGCGTCGAGGCGGATTTCGTCGTGTCGATGAAATGCCAGTAGCGGCGCTTGGCCCAATAGCCGAGCAGCAGCGCCAGGATCGCGACGACACCGACGATCTTCTGCGGATGGCCCCAGAGCAGCACGAGCGCGTTGAGCAGCACCGCCCCCGTCGCCAATGCCAGCGCCAAGTAAACCGGCACGGTGTGTTTGTTGTGCCATTGATGGATCGGCTTCAGCGAACGGTAGATCATTGCGGTGGTGAACACGGTGATCGCCGATCCGAACGTCGCGATCAGACCCGGCAGCGCCCACACGCCTTCGGTCTTGGCGAAGAACACCCAGGCGATGCCGAACGCGCCGAAGGGCAGGAAGGTCAGCAGCGCCGCCACCCCTTCGCGGCTGAGCCACGAGGTACGAACTTGCGTGACCGCGCGCCATGCGCGTTCGGGATGGCCCAGATGCGCGGTCGAGGTCAGCAAACCGCCCGCGATCAGGATCAACGCCAAGCCCAGCGACCAGAAGCCGAACCACGACGCGGCCGGGATCAGGCCCAGCGCGTTGAACAGGCCGATCAACGCGAGCAGGCCGTAGCCCGCACCCGACGCGGTCGTGAAAACGATGACGGAAAGAGCGGGGTGCATGTTCAGCGCGACAGGAATTTGTCGACCCAGCGCAGCACGGGGTGCAGCGCGTTCGGATCGACTTTGGTTTCGAGGGAGGCGCAGGTCTTCGCGGTCTTGGCCGCGCGCGGCGGCAGATAGCGATTGGTCGGCGCGTAGCCCATTTCGGGCATCAATTCGTAGCCGCCGCGTTCGGCGACGAGTTGCGACACGGCCGAGTCAGGATCGCCCAGATCGCCGAAATGCCGCGCCGAGGCGGGGCAGGTCGATACGCAAGCGGGCACGCGTTCGGCCTCGGGCAGCGTTTCGTTATAGATCTTGTCGACGCACAGCGTGCATTTCTTCATCACGCCGTCATCGTCGTCGAACTCGCGCGCGCCATAGGGGCACGCCCAGGAGCACAGCTTGCAGCCGATGCAGGTATCGGCGTTGACCAGCACGATGCCGTCTTCGGTACGCTTATAGCTCGCACCCGTCGGGCAGACGGTGACGCAGAGCGGCTCGGCGCAATGCAGGCAGGATTTCGGGAAATGGACGGTGCGGCTCGTCTCGCCTTCACCCGCCTCGAAGGTATGGATGCGGTTGAACCACACGCCCGCGGGATCGGCGCCGTAAGGCTCGCGATCGGGCAGCGGGGCCGAATGGCCGCCGGTGTTCCATTCCTTGCAATTCACCGCGCAGGCGTGACAGCCCACGCAAGTATCAAGGTCGATGACGAGCCCCAAGCGCTTCGAGGTTTGCGTATAGGCGGTCATCGGCGGAATTCCTTGCCGTAGCGCAAAATGTCGGGGCGGGCGGGCATATTGGGCGGTGTTCCCAGCGTGGGGTGCAAGGGCGACGTGACGCCCGCTTCGACTGGATCGGCTTTTTCCAGGCGCACGCGCAGATCAAACCAGGCGGCTTGGCCGGTGATCGGATCGGAATTCGACACGCGGCCTTCGCCGTCTTTGGCGGGCAGAAGTTCCGAGATCGCGTGGTTCAGCAGGAAGCCCTTATTGGCTTCGCGCGAATCTTCGGAAAGGTTCCAGGCCCCCTTGCGTTTGCCGATCGCGTTCCAGG
This sequence comes from Alphaproteobacteria bacterium, assembly GCA_017308135.1. Taxonomy (NCBI): domain Bacteria; kingdom Pseudomonadati; phylum Pseudomonadota; class Alphaproteobacteria; species Alphaproteobacteria bacterium. The sequence goes on along the minus strand of JAFKFM010000016.1, from coordinate 56,215 downwards.
TCCAGACGGTGAGCGGGTTCACACCCTCCATCGTCTTGATCTGGCCCTTCACGCGGCCGTGATGCGACACGATCCACGCCCAGTCGCCATCCTCAAGCCCGTGCGCCTTCGCCGTTTCGCGATGCACGTAGAGCCGGTTCTCGCTGATGATCTGGCGCAGCCAGGCGTTCTGCGAGCCCCAGGAATGGTACATCGGCATCGGGCGCTGCGTGATCGCATGCAGCGGGAATTGATCTTTCGCCACGCGCTCGCCTTCGAAGGGCGCATACCAGAAGGGTAGCGGGTCGCAATAGGCTTCGATGCGCGCGCGATGCTCGGGCGGGCAGGGCACGGGGCCAAGCCCACGCGCCGCATTGCGGAAACGCTGCAACGGCTCGGAATAGATCTGCATGACGATCTGATCGGGCTTGTCGATCAGGCCGAGCTTCACGGCCGCATCGAGATAGCCCTTGTTCGCATGCTTGTAATAAAGCTGATCGGGTTCCAAGTGATGGCGCCAGAACGCGCCATTGTCGATATAGCGCTGCAACTGATCGGGATTGGGCTCGCCCACACCCGACTTGGAACCATCCGCACCCCGGAATCCCGCGAGCGGCCCCACGCCGGGTTTGCGCTGATGATTGACGATGTAATCGGCATAGCCGCCGGGGAATTTCGGCGTGCCGTCGGCTTCGGTGAAGCCTGGCAGCTTGAGGCGCGCGCCCAGATCGATCAGCACATCTTGGAAGGGGCGCACGTCGCGATCGGGTTTCACCACCGGCTGGCGGATCGCGTCGCCCGGCCCTTCCGGCGAGCCGATCGGTCGGTCGAGCAGCGAGATGCAATCCCAGCGTTCGAGATACGTCGTGTCGGGCAGGACGAGATCGGCATAGGCGACCGTCTCGCTGGCATACGCATCCGCATAGACGATGAAGGGGATGCGATAGGAACCGTCTTCCTTCTTGTCGGTCAACATGCGCATCGTGCCCGACGAATTCATCGACGAGTTCCACGCCATGTTCGCCATGTACATGAACAGCGTGTCGATCTCGTAGGGATCGCCCGCCCAGGCATTGGCGATCACCATATGCATCAGGCCGTGTGCTGCGATCGGCGATTCCCAGGAATACGCCTTGTCGATGCGCATCGGCTTGCCGTCGCGGTCGAGCAGCAGATCTTCCGGTCCCAGCGTGAAGCCGAGCGGCATGCCACCCATCGGCTTGTTGGGGGCGACTTGCTCGGGCTTGCCGGTGGGCTTGGGCCCCGGCGGGCAGGGGCGCGGGAAGGGCGATTTATAGCGCCACGCCCCCGGCCCATCGATGGCGCCGAGCAGGATCTGCAACACATGGATCGCACGGCAGGTCTGGAAGCCGTTGGAATGGGCGGAGATGCCGCGCATCGCATGCATCGACACCGGGCGGCCGACGGTCTTCTCGTGCCGGCGCCCGGCCCAATCGGTCCAAGGCTGATCGAGCGTGATCTGCTTTTCGAATGCCGCATGCGCCAGTTCCGCAGCGATGCGCTTGATCGTGTCGGCGGACACGCCGCATTGCGCCGCAACCGCTTCGGGCGCGTAATCAGGCGACAAGTATCGCCGCGCCATCAGCTCGAACGCCGGCGTGGCCTTCGTGCCGTCGGCCAACGTGAATTCGCCGACCAAGGCGGGCTGCACGTCGACCGAAAGCGCGCTCGCGGGCGCCTTCGTGCGCGAATCCCAGCACCGCGGGTTGCCCGCCGCGTCGCGCGCGAACAAGCCGTCGTGCTCACGCACCAGCCACGGCGCGTTGGTGTATTTCACCAAAAATTCGAGATCGATCTTGTCGGCTTTGAGAAGTTCATGGATGAGGGCCATGACGAGCAAGCCGTCGGTGCCGGGGGCGATGCCGATCCATTCGTCGGCCACGGCCTGATAGCCGGTCTTGACCGGATTGACCGACACGAATTTGGCGCCGCGCGCCTTCAGCTTGGCGATGCCTGCCTTGATCGGATTGGAATCGTGATCTTCGGCCACGCCGAACATAAGGAAGTACTCGGCATGGTCCCAATCGGGCTCGCCGAACTCCCAGAACGAACCGCCGATCGTGTAAAGCCCGGCGGCGGCCATGTTGACCGAACAGAAGCCGCCATGCGCCGCAAAATTGGGGGTGCCGAACTGATTGGCCCACCAGCCGGTCAAAGACTGGCTTTGGTCGCGGCCGGTGAAGAAGGCGAGCTTCTTGGGATCGGTGGCGCGGATATGGGCCAAGCGATCGGTCAGCATCCCCAGCGCTTCATCCCACTCGATCTCGACGAAATCGCCCGCGCCGCGTTCGCCGACGCGCTTTAAGGGCTTCCTCAGCCGTGCGGGGCTGTAATGGTTCATGATCCCGGCCGAACCCTTGGCGCACAACACGCCGCGATTCACCGGGTGGTCCTTGTTGCCCTCGATGTAACGGATTTGGCCGTTTTTGAGATGAACTTTGATCCCGCAACGGCAGGCGCACATATAGCAGGTGGTCGCCTTGACCGTGTCGCCCACGGGCCTCGACAGTTCGACCCGTTCGCCCCCATCCATCGCGCGATTCTCCCGTATGACCGGGATCGTTGTACGGGCGGGGGCTTAGGGCCGTCAAACGGTTGCGAAAGATCGGGGTAACGATGCAGAATGCTCATGTGACGGGATTTGCCGGCGCGACTCATTCGCGTCTTGCCCCTCACCCTACGGCGAGCGGAGAATAGCGGCATGGCCAAGCTCACCCCAGCCGACATTGCGCGACTGGCGGACGACCATTCCGCCGCGGCGCGTGCCGAGATGGCGGCGAAAGTCGCCGCCGTCTATTCCGACACCGGCTTGTCGGCGACCGAACGCGCGGAAGCCGAAAGCGTGCTGATGCTGATGGCGCAGGACGCGATGGCGACGGTGCGCCAGGCGCTCGCCCAGCATCTGCGCAGCGCGCCGCAATTGCCGCAAGGTTTGGGCCTCGCCCTCGCCAAGGATATCGACGATGTCGCGCTGCCGCTGCTGCGCGAATCGCTCGCCTTCTCCGATGCCGAACTCGTCGAGATCGTGAAATCGCAATCGGAGGAAAAGCAGGTCGCGATCGCCGGTCGCAAGACCGTGTCCGACGCGGTCGCGCGCACGCTGGTCGACGAAGGCACGTCGCGCGTCGCGGCGACGCTCGCGGGCAACGACGGAGCGGCGTTGTCCGACGCGACGGCGGAGCGTTTGGTCGACAAGCACGGCAAAGCGAAGCTGGTGCAGGAAAAGCTTGTCTTGCGGCGCAAGCTGCCGGTGAAGGCTCTCGAAAAGCTCTACGCGCTCGCGTCCGAATCCATCAAGGAAAAGCTGATCGCGCGCGACGACGTCTCGCCCGATCTCGCCGCCAGCCTCGCCGCCAGTGCGCGCGAAATCGCGACCGTCGGCACGTCGCTGGAATCGGGCGAGCAGGACGTCGCCGCGTTGGCCGCCCAACTCCATTCCACGGGCCGTCTCGATCCCGGCATCGTCATTCGCGCGCTCTGCATGGGCGATCTGTTCCTGTTCGAGCGCGGCCTTGCCTTGCGCGCGGATTTCCCGATCGAGCGCGCGCGCCAGCTGATCTACGATCCGGCCGGCGGCCTCAAATACATCTACGAGCGCGCCTATATGCCGCCGGCGTTGTATCCGGCGGTGAAGGCGGCCCTCGAAGTGGCGCTGGAAACGCAATATGACGGCGGCCCCGCCGACCGCGAACGCTTCCGCCGCAAGATGATCGAGCGCGTGTTGACCAAGGTCGACGACGCCGATCCGGAAACGGCGGATTATCTGCTGGCGCGTTTGACGACGCTGACCGATACGTTGAGCCACACGCACGCCTGACGCCCGGCCGCTATGCCCCCGCAGCTACAAACCGTCTCGGAAGCAAAGGCGCGGCGCGATCTGCGCCGGGGCATCGACCAGCTCGCCGTCCTCGATCCGCATGTCGCCGAATGGCTGCCGCGCATCGGCTACCCGAAGCCGCGCGCGCGGCCGATCGGCTTCGTCGGCTTCGCGCGCGCGATCGTGGCGCAGCAGGTCTCGGTCGCGGCCGCGACGGGGATTTGGAACAAGCTCGAAGCGGGGCTCGGTGCCATGGAGCCGATCCGCGTCATCGAAACGCCGGACGACGGGCTGCGGACGATGGGCCTGTCGCGGCAGAAGGCGTCGTATATCCGCGGCCTCGCCGAGGCGGTCGTGTCGGGCACGCTCAATTTCGACGATCTGCACGCGGCCGAAGACGAAGCCGCGATCGCGACGATCACTAAATTGAAGGGCCTCGGCCGCTGGAGTGCGGAGATCTATCTGCTTTTCGCGATGCGCCGGCCCGATATTTGGCCGGGCAACGACCTCGCTTTGCAGGAAGCGATGCGGATTTTGAAGAAGCTGCGCACGCGGCCCGACGAGAAGCGTTTGCGCAAATTGGGCGAGGCGTGGCGGCCGCATCGTTCGGCCGGCGCCTTGTTCCTGTGGCACGTCTACCATCACGCCAAAGGCGCATGAGGGCGCTGGTCCTCGCGCTCGTCTTGACCGCGATACCTGCGGTCGCGCAGGAGCAGCGTCCGCCGGTCGATGTGCGTTTCGAATTCGAAAAACTCGCGGCACAGATGGAAGTGCTGCTCGACCGGCCGCTGGACGATGATCTGCGCAAGGTTTTGCGCGAACGCCTTGCTTCGATCGTCACACGGCTGGAGGCGGGGCGCGAAGACGACAACGCCGCGCAAGTGTTCCGCCTCGAACGCCGCTTGGCGCAATTGCGCGCGAGCCAGACCGGCACGTTCGACAATATTCCGCCCGGTCTTTACGAGGCCTATCGCCGCGTCATCCAGGACGAGATCGAGCGCACGCGCGAAGCGTTGCGCGCCCTGGGCCGCGATCCCGGCTAATAATCGTTGATGTCTTTCACTTGTGGGCGAAAACGCGCGAGCAGGCGGCGCAAGGGCAGGATCGTCGCGGCGCCCAAAATCGCGAAGACCAGCAGCGGCACGATGCCGCCGCCGATCCAGCCGGCGTAGGCGGCGAGCGCGGTCAGAAATCCGGCGAGGGCGAAAGACAGGAAGAACCCGCCGGGCATTGCGAGTTCGATCAGCAGAAAACCGACCCCGACCAACGCCCAAAGGATCGTGGGATTGCCGGTCGCCCAGCCTAGGATTTCCACGGCGAGGCCTTTCCGGCGGGGCCGTCCTTCAACGCTTCGACCACGGCGGCGACCGTGCCCAGCGTCTGGGTCACGTCGGTCGGCAGAACCAGCAGCTTCGTGTTGGGCGAGCGGCCAAGCTCGGTCAGGCCTTCGATCTGCTTCTTGCGGATTTCGAAATCGATCGCGGCTTGGCCATTGTCGCGGATCGAATCGCCGACCGTGCGCGTGGCATAGGCTTCGGCGTCGGCCAGCACGCGGCGCCCTTCGGCGTGTTTCTGCGCGGTGTAGAGTTCTCCGTCCGCCTTCAATTGCTGCGCTTGACGGTCGCCTTCGGCTTTCGTGACGGCGGCGCGGCGTTCGCGTTCGGCGTTCAATTGCTGCTGCATGGCGGTGCGCGTCGCGCTGTCGACCGACACGTCGAGAACTTCGGTGCGCGTGATCTCGATGCCCCACACGCCGCACGCCTCGCTCAGCGAGGTTTTGATCTGATCGTTGATATGGTCGCGGCGCGATTGGATCTCGTCGAACTCCAACTGGCCGCAGGTCGATCGCACGATGCTGGTCACCGTCGTCTTGACCGCCTGATCGACGTTCGAGATGCGATAGACCGATTTGGACGCATCGACGATGCGGAAGAACACCGCCGTCGTCAGGCTAATCTCGACATTGTCCTTGGTGATGACGCTGATCTGCTGCGGCTCAAGCTGGCGTTCGAGAACGCTGACCTTGTGCGCGACGTGATTGACGATCGGCAGCACGAAATGCAGGCCCGCTTTCAGCGTGCCCACGTATTTGCCGAATTGCTCGACGATGTATTCCTCGGATTGCGGGACGATTTTGATCGCCGTCGCCGCGAAGCCGAGGAAGAAAATCGCCAGCGCGATCAGAAAGATTTCGCCGCCGCTAAAGGTAAAGGGCATCGGGACAACTTCCGCAAGAAACGTGATTTCTTGGCGGCAAGCCTAACAGCCCGCGTCAGCCCTTGGAAGCGCGGTTATACGGCAGAAGCCCCAGCACGCTGGTCATGCCGCACCAGCCGGTGATTCCTGCGAAGATCAACCCGGCACCCACGGCGGCCGACAGGGCGTAGAACCCGGGATGCGCGAAGGCGCCCAGCACCGCGCCGGTCAGCACCAGCGATCCCGCCGCGATCTGCACTTGGCGCATCATCGGCAAGGGCGCGGATTTATTCTCGCGGATCGGCAGGCCCGCCGCCTTCCAGCCCATGATGCCGCCGGAAAAGTTGATCGCCGAGATACCCGCTTTGGCGAGCTGGGCTTGCGCGTTGGCCGAGCGCTTGCCGGACAGGCAATGCACGACCAGCTTCTTGCCGTTCGCGGCCGGGACCTGCGCCGGATCGAATTTCGACAGCGGGACAAGCGTCGCGCCCGGAATGCTCTCGCGCGCGAATTCGTTCTCCTCGCGCACATCGACCAGCACGGCTTCGCCGCGATCCATCCAGGTCTTCAGCGTCGCGGCGTCGACTTCATTCATCGGAACGGACATTGTAAGTCTCCTCGCCGCAGGATATATATTAGAGAACGCTAAAGTTCAAGGGGCCAGCCCATGCCGAACGCGATCACCGTCGAGTCCGTATTCGATCCCGTGACGGGCACGGTCGGCTATGTCGTCGCCGATCGCAAGGCCCGCCGCGCGGCGGTGATCGATCCGGTCCTCGATTACGATCCCAAGGCGAGCCGGACCTCGACCGCGACGGCCGAGAAGCTCGCCGCGCTGATCGGGGATTGCGCCCTCGACTGGGTGATCGAAACCCATGCCCATGCCGACCATCTATCGGCCGCACCTTGGTTCAAACGGCGCTTCGGCGCCAAGATCGCGACGGGAACCCGCGTCGGCAAGGTGCAGGCGACTTGGGCAGGCATTCTCAATCTCGGCCCGGATTTTCCGGTCGACGGGCGGCAATTCGATCGTCTGCTGGCGGAGGGCGATACGATCGATATCGGGGCCGCGAAGCTCACGGTGTGGAGCACGCCCGGTCACACGCCGTCCTGCACCATGCTGGTGCTGGAAACGGGCGCCGGGCCGGCGCAAATCTTTCTGGGCGACACGATGTTCATGCCCGATCTGGGCACGGCGCGCTGCGACTTTCCCGGCGGCGACGCGCGCACGCTGTATCGCTCGATCCGGCGCGTTTTGGCGTTGCCGGGCGATACGATCCTGCATGTCTGCCATGACTATCCGCCGGAAACGCGGGGGCCGCTTGTGTCCACGACCGTCGCCGAACAGCGCGCCGGTAACATCCATGTCCGCGACGGAGTCGACGAGGATTCCTTCGTGAAAATGCGGGAAACCCGCGACAAGACGCTGGCCGCCCCCGTGCTGCTGCTGCCCTCGATCCAGGTCAATATAAGGGCCGGCGAATTGCCGCCGGCCGAAGCGAACGGCACGCGCTATCTGAAAATCCCGCTCGACGCGATCTAATCGCAAGGCCTACAACGCACACCATGTTCAAGGCGTTGGAAGGCGGGCCCCGGCCGGATCCCTGGCCGGGCGACAGGGTTTTCGTGGCCGTTCTGGGCGGGTTGATGGGCCTGACCCCGCTCTCGGTCGATATGTATTTGCCGGCTTTGCCGGCGATCGGGCGCGAGTTCGCGGCCAGCCAGCACGAGGTGCAACTCACTCTCGGCGTGTTCTTCGCCGGGTTCGGCATCGGGCAGCTCGTCTGGGGCCCGATCGGCGACAGGTTCGGCCGCCGCTGGCCGACATTGGCGGGATTGCTGATCTTCGCCGCCGGATCGATCGCGGCGGCACTCGCCCCCAACAACGATTTCCTGATCGCCGCGCGATTCGTTCAGGCGGTGGGTGCTTGCGTGACACCGGTCATGGTGCGCGCGATGGTGCGCGACGTGTTCGACCGCGAGCGCGCGGGCGTGATGATGTCGATGATGATGCTGGTGATGGGGGCGGCCCCCATGCTCGCCCCGATGATCGGCGGCGTCGTCGAATTATGGCTGGGCTGGCGCGCGATCTTCGTCGTGCTGTTGATCGCGACGCTGATCGTGCTGTCGGTGCTGTTCAAAATCCCCGAAACGCATGGCGAAGGAAAGCGCCGCTCGGCGCATTGGCGGTCGATCCTCGCGGCCTATACCGAACTCGCGTTCAACCGCCGCTTCCTGTCCTACGCCTTCGGCGGCGCGTTCTTTTTCGGCGCGATGTTCGCCTATATCGCCGGCACGCCCTTCGTCTATATCGAGATCTTCGGCGTGCCGCCGCAATATTACGGCTTCCTGTTCGGCTTGAACGTGATCGCGATGATGATGTCGAGCACGCTCAACGGCCGCTTCATGCCGCGCTTCGGGCTCGACCGTACATTGCGCTTCGGCCACACATTCGCGGTGTTCGTGGGCCTCGCCATTCTTGCGGTCGGCATCACCGGTTTCGGCGGATTGGCCGGGCTGGTCGTCACGATCTTCCTCTACATGTTCACGATGGGCGCGATCGGCGCCAATTCGATGGCCGGCGCCATGTCGCCGTTCCCGCATATTGCGGGGGCGGCCTCGGCCTTGGCGGGGGCGCTTCAATTCGCGGTCGGCGCGCTGACCAGCGTGCTTGTGGGGCTGTTCGATAACGGCACGGCCTTGCCGATGTGCGCCGTCATGGCGGGTTGCGCGGCGCTCGCGTTCCTGTCCAACCGATTGGCGCCGCGCGTATGACCGTAAAGAATTTGCATGCGCAGCTCGAAGAAGCGCGGCGCAAGACGCGCGAGGCCGAAGCGCTGCGCATGAATTTGCGCAAGCGTAAAGCCCAGGCGCGCGGGCGCGAAGCGGCCGAAACCGAAGCGGCGATCCGCGGCGTGCTCGATTTCTGGTTCGCGGGTCCGCCGGGCGAATTCCGTCAAGCGTGGTTCGCGAAGGATGACGCGTTCGACGCCGAATGCCGCGCGAAACTGGGGCCGCTCGCCGAGCGCGCGGCGAAGGGCGAACTCAAATCCTGGCTCGACACGGAGGAGGGCTCGCTCGCCCTCATCCTTTTGCTCGACCAAGCGCCGCGCAATCTCCATCGGGGTACGGCGCAAGCCTTCGCGACCGACGCGATGGCGCTGGCGGCCGCGCGCGCGACGGTGGCGAAAGGCTTCGACCGCGCGCTCGACCCGGCCGCGCGGATGTTCGTCTATCTGCCTTTCGAACACGCCGAAGACCGCGCCGCCCAGGACGAGGCTTGCGCCCTGATGGAAGCGCTGCCCGAAACGCCGTGGCGTGCGAACGTCGTCGATTACGCCCATAAACATCGCGCCGTGATCGCCGAATTCGGTCGATTCCCGCATCGCAACGCCATTCTCGGTCGGCCGGATACCGAGGCCGAAAAGGCCTATTTGGCCAAGCCGGGCGCTGGTTTCTGAGTTTCCCCAAAGCGGCCTGGATTTCGCCACAACCGCGGGGTAAGAGATTCCAAACGCGGTTGGCGACGAGGCTCATGGACAGAATTCGCATTCGCGGGGGCAAGGCCCTCGTCGGCAGCATCCCGATCGGTGGGGCGAAGAACGCGGCACTGCCTTTGATGGCGGCGAGTCTGTTGACCGACGGGACGTTGCGCCTGGCCAATATCCCGCATCTGGCCGACATCACGACCCTCGCCAATCTGCTCGGCACGCTGGGCGTGGAAATCGCGCTGGACGGTCATGCCGAAGGCGGCCACCAGGGCCGCGTGCTGGCGCTGACCGCGCGCAAGATTTCCAACACCACCGCCGAATACGATTTGGTGCGCAAGATGCGCGCCTCGATCCTGGTGCTCGGGCCCCTGGTCGCGCGCGAAGGAAAGGCGAAGGTCTCGCTGCCCGGCGGCTGCGCCATCGGTGCGCGGCCCGTCGATCTCCACCTCAAAGGCCTCGAAGCGCTCGGCGCCAAGATCGAATTGCGCGAAGGCTATGTCGAAGCCTTCGCCCCCGGCGGCTTGAAGGGCGCGCGTTTCGTGTTCCCGTTCATCTCGGTAGGCGCCACCGAAAATCTGATGATGGCGGCGACGCTCGCCAAGGGCACGACCGTCCTGTCCAACGCGGCGCGCGAGCCGGAGATCGGCGATCTCGCCCGCTGCCTGATCGCGATGGGCGCCCAGATCGAAGGTGTCGATACCGACACGCTGACGATCCATGGCGGCACGAAATTGTCGGGCACGACGCATTCGATCCTGCCCGATCGGATCGAACTCGGCACCTATGCGATGGCGGCGGCGGCGACCGGCGGCGACGTCGAATTGATCGGCGGGCGCAGCGATCTGATCGCCTCGGCCGCGACGGTGCTGACCCAAGCGGGTGTTACGATCGAGGATACGGCGCGCGGGCTTCGCGTGCGCCGCACCAACGCGCCGCTGGTCGGCGTGGACGTGATGACCGAGCCGTTCCCGGGCTTCCCGACCGATCTTCAAGCGCAGATGATGGCGCTGTTGACGACGGCCGAAGGCGCTTCGATGATCACCGAAACGATCTTCGAGAACCGCTTCATGCACGTCCCTGAACTGCGCCGCATGGGCGCCAATATCAATCTTCACGGCGGCTCGGCCATGGTGCGCGGCGTGCCCAAGCTCACCGGCGCCCCCGTGATGGCGACCGATCTGCGCGCGTCGGTGTCGCTGGTCATCGCCGGGCTGGTCGCGCAGGGCGAGACGATCGTCAATCGCGTCTATCACCTCGATCGCGGCTACGAGCGTTTGGAAGCCAAGTTCGCCGCGTGCGGTGCGGATATCGAACGGGTCAAGGACGCGGCGTGATGGGCGAGTGCCTGAAACTGAAGGCGACCGACGCGGAGGATTTCCGCATCGTCGCCGCCTGTCTTCAGGATGCGCTGATCCCGCTCGCCGACATGAAGTTCGAAGCCGGCGCCAAAGAATTCGTTCTGGTCGCCAATCGTTTCCGTTGGGAGAATTGCGACAAGACGTGGGAAAGCGCGCCCGACGCCCAAACGCCCACGCCCGACGACGTGCCGGACGTCGCCTTCCTGCCTTGCGCCAATTACGAGCGCGTCAATTGCGCGATCCACTTTCAGGGCGTCGAGGCCGTGCGCTGCAAGGGCCTCGATCAAAAGGATCGCGGCAAGGTGCTCGAGTTGCTGACGATCGACGCGCAGGACGGCGCGATCACGATCGTTTTCGCGGGCGATGCGAAGCTGCGATTGGAAGGCAAGGCGATCGCCTGCCTGATGCGCGATCTGGGCGAACCCTGGCCCACGCAATGGCGTCCGCGACATTCCGTCGCCTAACCATTTGAACTAACCGCCTTTTTCCGTGCCATGACAGCCCGGCCGCCGGCGGTTATAACCGCCGCCATCCGGAGTGTTGCGAACGTGAATCCCAACGAAAAACTCGTCCTGGCCCTGCCCAACGGCCGCATCCTGAAAGAGGTAATGCCGCTGCTGCGCCGTGCCGGGATCACGCCCGAGCCCGAATTCGACGATCCGAATACGCGCCTGCTGCGTTTCAAGACCGACGATCCCGGTCTCGACATCGTGCGCGCGCGCGCCTTCGACGTCGCTACCTTCGTCGCCTTCGGGGCCGCGCATATCGGCGTGGCGGGCGACGACGTGATCGTCGAATTCGACTATCCCGAAATCTACGCGCCGCTCGATTTGCGCATCGGCAAATGCCATCTCGCGGTCGCCGAGCCCGTGGAACTCGCGGGCAGCGACGATCCGCGTCGCTGGTCGCATGTGCGCGTCGCGACGAAATATCCGAACGTCGCGCGCAAGCATTTCGCGCGCCGCGGTGTGCACGCCGAATGCATCAAGCTGAACGGCGCGATCGAGTTGGCGCCCGCCTTGGGTGTCGCGCGCCGTATCGTCGATCTCGTCTCGACCGGCGCCACGCTGAAGGCCAACGGCTTGGTCGAGATCGAGCGCATCGCCGACGTCACGTCGCGGCTGATCGTCAATCGCGCGGCGCTGAAAACCCGCCACGCGCAGATCGCCCCGCTGGTCGATCGCATCGCGGAGGTCGTTCGTGCCGCGTAAGCTCGACGCGGGCAAGCCCGGCTTCGCGCGCGACTTCACGGCGTTGTTGGCGGCGCGCGAGGAATCCTCGCACGATGCCGATGCGGCCGCCGCGACGATCGTCGCGGATGTGCGCAAACGCGGCGACGCGGCGCTGATCGAATACACAAAGCGTTTCGACCGGCTGACGCTGACACCTAAGACGATGCGCGTAACGGCCGCCGAAATCGCGCGCGCGCGCAAAGCTTGCTCGAAGCCGGCGTTGAAGGCGCTGGAAGTCGCGGCCGCGCGCATCGCCGCATTCCACAAGCGCATGAAGCCCGAGGGTGCACGCTGGACCGATGGGGCCGGCGTATCTCTCGGCTGGCGTTGGACCGCGTTGGATGCGGCCGGTCTCTACGTGCCCGGCGGCAAGGCGGCGTATCCGTCCTCGGTGCTGATGAACGCGATCCCCGCGAAGGTTGCGGGCGTGAAACGTTTGGTCGTGACCGTGCCGACACCCGACGGCCATATCGAGCCCTTGGTGCTCGCGGCTTGCGATATCGCGGGTGTCGACGAAATCTATCGCGTCGGCGGGGCGCAAGCGGTCGCCGCGTTGGCTTTCGGCACAAAGACCATCGCGCCCGTCGACAAGATCACCGGACCCGGCAACGCCTATGTCGCCGCCGCCAAACGGTTGGTCTTCGGAACCGTGGGCATCGATTTGATCGCGGGCCCGTCGGAAGTCTGCATCGTCGCCGACAAGACGGCCAACCCGCGCTGGATCGCCGTCGATCTTCTGGCCCAGGCCGAACACGATGCCGCCGCGCAATCGGTGCTGATCACCGACGACGCGAAGTTCGCGCAAGCCGTTTCCGCTGCGGTCGATGCCGAGCTGGCGACCCATCCGCGCCGCGAGATTGCAAGCGCGTCGTGGCGCGATCACGGCGCCGTCGTCGTGGTGAAGAAGTTGGCCGACGCGGTCGATCTGGTCGATCGCTTGGCACCCGAGCATTTGCAGCTTGCCTGCAAAGCTGCGGAAGCGTTGTCGCGCAAGATCCGCCATGCGGGTGCCATCTTCCTGGGCGTGCACACGCCCGAGGCTTTGGGCGATTATCTCGCGGGGCCGAACCATGTGTTGCCGACCAGCCGCACGGCGCGTTTCTCCTCAGGTCTCGGCACGTCCGATTTCATGAAGCGCACGACGCTGATCGGCGCGGACGCGAAGGGCCTCGCGCGGCTTGCGGGAGCGGGCGCCACATTGGCCGATGCCGAAGGGCTCGCCTCGCACGCGCGTTCGCTGCGGATAAGGACCAGCCCCAAACGGAGATAGCGCCATGGACGGGTCGGGCGAGAAGCGAAACCGCATCTGCAAGATCGACCTGGCCGAGAATCTGCGCGTGCGGCGCAACGCGGATATCGAGCACGAGCGCACGGTCGCGATTTTCGATCTGCTCGACGAGAACGATTTCGAACTGGTCGGCGGCCCGCCGGGGCCGTACCAGCTCGCGCTGTCGATCGAAGAAAACCGCCTGATCTTCGATTTGAAAAGCGAAGCGGGCGTGTCGATCGACAAGCACCCGCTGCCGCTCACGCCGTTCCGCACGACGATCAAGGACTACTTCACCGTCTGCGAAAGCTATTACGACGCGATCAAGCGGCTTTCGCCCTCGCAGATCGAAGCGCTCGATATGGGGCGGCGTGCCGTTCACAACGAAGGCTCCCAGCTGTTGCGCGACCGGTTGGAGGGCAAGATGGTCATGGACTTCAACACCGCGCGCCGCCTGTTCACGCTGATCTGCGTTCTGCATATCCGGGGTTAGGCCGCGATGACCGACAAGATCGGCAGCGTCCTGTTCTGTTGCACGCATAATTCGGTCCGCTCGCCGATGGCGGAGGGGCTGGCGAAGAAGCTCCTCGGCACGAAGGTCTATGTCGATTCCGCCGGGGTGAAGCGCCAGGACGTCGATCCCTTCGTCATCGCCGCGCTGTCGGAACTGGGCGTCGACATCCAGCGCCACAAGGCCAAGACCATCGACGAATTGCACGACAGCTCCTTCGATCTGATTGTGACCTTGAGCCCCGAGGCGCATCACAAGGCCCTGGAACTCACCCGGATCATGGCCTGCGAGGTCGAGTATTGGCCCACTTTCGACCCGAATTTGATCGAGGAAGGCAGCCGCGAGGCGCGCATGGAAGGTTACCGCGCGCTGCGCGACGGGCTGAAAACGCGGATTCTCAAGCGTTTCGAAGGGGTCGCGGCCGATTTGGGCAAGGCGGGCGAGGCTTGACCTTGTCTCGCTTCGGGGCCATGTTGCGGCCCCGATCCCGCCCCTGGGGCGGAGTCCAGAACCTACCGGAGATCCATGGCGAAAGAAGGTCTGATCGAGTTCTCGGGCGTGGTGCAGGAACTTCTGCCCAACGCGATGTTCCGCGTGAAGCTCGACAACAATCACGAAGTTCTCGCCCATACCTCGGGCAAGATGCGCAAGAACCGCATCCGCGTTCTCGCGGGCGACCGCGTCAACGTCGAGATGACGCCCTACGATCTGACCAAGGGTCGGATCACGTTCCGCTTCAAGTAAGCGGGGCCGGTTTGGCGCCGCCGCTCGTCCTCGCCTCCGCGAGTCCGCGCCGGCGCGAGTTGCTGGCGCAGATCGGCCGTATCCCGGCCGAAATCCTTCCCGCCGACGCCGACGAGACCGAACGCCCGGGCGAGAGCCCGCGCGAACTAGCGGCACGCCTCGCGCTGTTGAAGGCGCAGGCGGTCGCGGCGTCGCGTCCCGCCGCGTTGGTGCTCGGCGCCGATACGGTCGTCGCTTGCGGGCGGCGTATTCTTCCGAAAGCCGAAACCGAAGCCCAAGCGCGCGATTGCTTGAAGCTGCTCTCCGGCCGCCGGCATCGCGTGCTGGGCGGGATCTGCCTGATCGTGCCGGGCGCGAAACCGCGTGCGCGGCTCAGCGAAACGATCCTCACTTTCAAGCGCCTGACGCAAGTCGAGATCGACGCCTATATCGCCGGCGGCGAATGGCGCGGTAAAGCCGGCGGCTACGCGATCCAAGGCAAGGCGGCCGAATTCGTGCGTTTCCTGTCCGGTTCCTATTCCAACGTCGTCGGCCTCGATCTTTACGAGACGGCGCGGCTGCTCGAAGGGGCGGGCGCATGAGCGGCAAGATCGACGAAATCCTGATCGACCGCGACGGCGACATGATCCGCGCCGTCGGGTTTTCGCAACGCCAGCTGGTCGATATCGCGCGCGAACCCGCCGACCGGCGTGTCGCCGTGGGCACGATCCATCGCGTGCGCGTCGCGCGGGCGGTGCATGGCGGCGTGTTCGTCGATCTGCCGGGCGGGCTGGTCGCGTTGCTCGATACGCCCAACCCGCCGCAACCGGGCCGCACGCTGCTGGTCCAAGTGATCGAACCGCCGGCCGCCGACAAGCGCGCGCGGATTTCCACGCGCCTGGCGTTGGAAGGCGCGAATGCCGTGCTGCTGCCGGGCGGCAAGGGTGCTTCGGTGTCCAAGCGCATCTCCGCCGCCAAGCGCGAGGCGCTGCAGGGCCGCGCGCATACGTTCCTGCGCGAAGGCGAAGGCTTGATCTTGCGCGGCGGGGCCCTCGAAATCGACGATGCGGCGTTGGGGGCGGAGATCGATGCGCTGCGCGCGAAGGCCGCCGCGTTCGTGCGCGATGGCGCGCCCGAAATGCTGTCGTCCGACGATGCGGTCACCGCCTTGGTGCGCACGCTGGGGGCACCCGAGGCGCGAGTCCTCACGCCCGACGCCGAACTTGCGAAACTCGCGGGCATCACGCACGACAAATTCGCCTTCGACCGGCACGACGCGGCGAGCCTGCTGGAAAAGCTGGAAACGCAGCGCGTCGATCTTCCGTCGGGCGCGTGGCTGTCGATCGAGCGCACGGCCGCCTTGGTCGCGATCGACGTGAATTCGGGTGCCGCGAAGGACGATGCGCTGACCATCGATCTGGAAGCCGCGCGCGAGATCGCGCGCCAGATCCGTTTGCGCGATCTGGCGGGTTTGATCGCGGTCGATATCTTGCGCGTGGTGAAGCCGGGCGAGCGGGCGCGCTTGCTCGACGCGTTCAAGCACGCCACGCGCCATGATCGCCGCCGCGTCGATGTGCTCGGCATCACGGCGGGCGGCTTGGTCGAGATGACGCGCGCGAGGTCGCAGGGGCGGGCGGGCGAATGAGCCAGGTCGTGCCGTTGCCGAAGAAGCCGAAGAAATCCGGCTGCCCGATCTGCAAGCGGCCCACGCATGCCGATTTCCGGCCCTTCTGTTCCGCGCGCTGCAAAGACGAGGATATGCGCCGCTGGCTCGACGGCGCCTATCGCATCCCGACGGACGAGACGCCGGACGAACCGCAATGAGCCGCGAACCCACCGGCTTCGTCGACATGTGCGTCGAATTGCTGGGCGAGGCGGTGGGCCGGGTTTCGGCCAAGGCGATGTTTTCGGGCTGGGGCCTGTTCCGCGACGGGCGGATGTTCGGGCTGATCGTCGACGATCGGCTCTATCTCAAGACCGACGCCGCGAATCGCCCGGCATTCGAAGCGGCGGGGCTCGAGCCCTTCACCTACTTGGCCAAGTCGAAGAAGCGGGTTTCGCTCGGCTATTACGAAGTTCCGCCCGAAGCGCTCGACGACGCGGCCGAGATGCGCCCCTGGGCGCGCGGCGCGGTCGATGCCGCGATGCGCGGCCCGGCACCGAAAAAGCGCGCGAAATCCAATACTTCGAAGCGTTGACAGGTTTCCGGGCAAGCCCTATACACCCCCTGCCTTGGGGCGTGAGCCCGGGTAGCTCAGTTGGTAGAGCATGCGATTGAAAATCGCAGTGTCGCTGGTTCGATTCCGGCCCCGGGCACCACTCCCCAAGGCATTGTTTCTCAAGATAAATCGGCTTTAGTGCCAGACGCGCGAAACAAGGTATTCAGCCTTGTTTTTCAGGCGTGTCGCGTGTCGGTTGCCCGCTCAACCGGGCGGCAGGCTTTTCTCGAACCGGCGCTTGCCCGCCAGCACATGCGCTTCGCCCAATTCGCGCGCGCGTGCGCCGTCGGCGCGGCGGATCGCGGCGACGATCGCCGTGTGCTCGGCGTTCGATGCCGCCATCTCCTGCGGATTGCCGAGCGAGACGCGCCGGAACAGCGCCGCTTCCTTCGAAAGCGTGTCGCTGAACGCCGCAAGGCGTCCGCCGCCCGCGACGGCGACCAGTAGATCGTGGAAGTCGATGTTCAGCTTGTAATACCGCGCGACGTCGCGGCCCTTCACGCAAGCGTCCATCTCCTTCACGCGGCGTTCGAACTCTTTCGCTTCGTCGGGCGTGCGCCGTTCGGCGGCGAGTTTGCACGCATGGCCGGTGAGGACCGAGCGCAGATCGTAGATCTCCAGCATCGCTTGCGCGTCGATCGCGCGGACATAGGCGCCCTTGTTCGCGACGAACTCCACCAGCCCGCGCGAGGCGAGGTGGCGCAAGCCTTCGCGCACCGGCCCGCGGCTGATGCCGAATTCGCGCGCGAGCACGACTTCGTTGATGCGCTGGCCCGGCGGCAATTGGCCCGCGACGATCAGCTTTTCCAGCCGTTCGGCGGCCAGGCTCGACAGCGTGTTCTCGCGCCGCAACTCCAGCAGGTCGTCGGTCATCGAAACTCTCCCGCGGCCGAATCCGCCGCCGCGCGGAAGAGTAGCAGTTGACTCGCCCTGAGTGTCAATCGTAGTCTGTTGACAGTTAGCACTAAGAAAACATCGGGAACGCCATGACGCTCGCAGCACCGACCACGCCCCGCATCGCCGGGGAAAGCGACATCACCGCCCAAGCGGTCGCGTTCTTGACCGATGCAAGCTTCGACAAGCTGCCGCCGGAGGCCCTCGATATCTCGCGCCGCTGCTTGCTCGATTCGATGGGGCTGGTCTTGGCGGGGCTCGGCGTGCCCGCGATCGATATCCTGACGGGCTTCGCGCGCGAACAAGGCGGGAAGGGCGACGCGCTGCTGCTCGGCCAGGGCGACATGCGCGTGCCCGTCCAGGTCGCCGCACGCGTGATCGGCACCGCCGGTCACGTCCATGATTTCGACGATACGCAAGTCAGCCACGATCCCGCGCATGTCTATGGGCTGCTGACGCATCCCTCGATTCCGCCGATGAGCGCGGCGCTGGCCGTATCGGACATGAAAGGCGGCGTGACGGGGCGCGAATTCGTCGCCGCGTTCAATTACGGCTTCGAGTTGGGCTGCAAAATCTCCGAATGGATGCGGCCCGATCATTATCTGCGCGGCCACCACACCTCGGGCACGGTCGGCACGTTCAGCGCCTGCGGGACCGCGTCGATCCTGCTGGGCCTCGACGCCGATGCGACCGCGCGCGCCTTGGGCATCGCGGCCAGTTTCGCGGCCGGCATACGCTGCAATTTCGGCACGATGACGAAGCCCTTGCATGTCGGCCGCGCGGCGGAGAACGGCGTGCTGGCGGCCTTGCTGGCGCAGCGCGGCTACACCGCCGATCCGACGGCGCTGGACGGACCTTGGGGCTTTCCCGCCGTGCTCGGCGGCGGCTTCTCGCCGGATAAGACCGGCCAGGGCTTCGGGCGCGAATGGACGATCGTCAATCCCGGCGTGAGCATCAAGCCCTATCCCAGCGGCATCCTGACCCATCAATCGATGGATATGGTGAGGAACCTCGTTCTGCGCGAGAACGTCGATCCGGCGACGGTCGAACGCATCGACTTCTTCGCCGGCGACAATATTCTGCGCCCGATCCGCTACCGCGTGGCGAAGAACGAGTTGCAGGCGAAATTTTCGATGGCGGCGCTGATCTCGATGCTCGTGCTGTATCGCGCGGCGGGTCTGGCGCAATTCGATGATCATGTGATCGCGTCGCCGGAATTCCAGGCGATGCAGGAACGCGTGCATACCCATGCCGATGCGAAGATCAACGCGATGGGCTTCGATCTGATCCGCTCGCGCGTCGAGATCACGCTGAAGGACGGCAAAGTGTTGAAGGCGGAGGCCGACACGCGCTATCGCGGCGGCCCGTCCTGGCCGCTGACCGACGCCGAAGTGCGCGAAAAATACGATGGCTGCGTCACGCGGATCGATGCGGGGCTCGCCGATCGCATCGCGCGCGAGACCTTCGCGCTGGTCGACGCTGGGAGCACGGCGCCGCTGCTCGATCTGCTGCGCCAGGCGAAGCCCGCGTGACCGCCAAGCCTTCCATCGGCGAACAGGCGCAAGCGCTGGCACAACGTTTGCGGGAAACGCGCCTACCGAAGGACCCGATCGTCGTTTACGGGTCGTCGACCGTGCGGCTCTGGCCCGATATCGGCAAAAGCCTGAGGCGCGCCGATGCCGTCGCCGTCGGTTTCGGCGGCGCCACGCTGCGCGACTGCGTCGCGCATTACGACCTTCTGGTTCGCCCGCTGATGCCGCGTTTCCTTGTCGTCGCGGCGGGCGCCAACGACATCGAAAAATACGACGCGGGCGCTGAAACGATTCTATCGACGATCGTCGCGTTGATCGACACGGCGCGCCGCGCGCAGCCGGAATTGCCGGTCGCGGTGCTGACGATGAAGCCCGCCCCGTTCCACGGACCGCGTATGGCCGCTTTGCGCGCGACGAACGCGCTGCTCGAAAAGCGTCTGCCGGAAATGCCGGATGTGCGGCTGATCGATATTTTCGCACCGTTCTTGAACGCGCAAGGCGACGCCGATCCGCGATTCTACGCCGAGGATCAGCGTCATTTGAACGACGCGGGCTATGTGGCGTGGAGCGATGCTATCGCGGCGGCGTTGCCGCCGCCGCGTTAAACGAAACAAATAAACCTGGGGAGGACGTCATGAACGCTTGGAAAAAACTGGTTGTCGCCACCGGTCTTGCGTTGCTGGGCGCTGCGGCGTCGGCGCACGCGCAGACCATGTCCGACGCGACGCGCAAACTCTACGAAGCCGCGAAGGCGGAGCGCGAGATGACTTGGTACATCAGCCATTTCGGTCTCGACAACGCGACGGCGATCGAACAGGCGTTCTACAAGCGATATCCCGGCATCAAGGTCAACGTGGTGCGCGCCACGGCGCAAGTCATCTACCAGCGCTTGAACCAGGACATTCTGGCCAATACGGCCGTGGCCGACGTCTATTCGTCGACCGACACGTCGCATTTCGTGCGGCTGAAGTCGGAAGGGCGCCTGCTGTCTTACCGGCCGGAAAATGCCGACAAGGTGCTGCCGGCGTTCCGCAACATGGACGCGGACAATCAGTATCACGCGACGTCCGGGGCGATCATCGTCATCGCCTACCGTACCGACAAGATCTCGGACGCCGACGCGCCGAAGACGTGGACAGACCTGCTCGACCCGAGATTCAAAGGCAAGCTGTCCTTCGGACATCCCGCATATTCCGGTTATGTCGGGGCGTGGGCGCTGGCGCTCGAAAAGAAGTATGGCTGGAGCTATTTCGAGAAGCTGCGCGCCAACAATCCGCAGATCGGCCGTTCGATCAACGACGTGATCACGATGCTCGACGCGGGTGAGCGTTCGGTCGGCCATGCCGGCGACGGTCCGTTCCGCAAGAAGGAGATCGAAGGTGCCCCTTATCGCACCGTGTTCCCGGAAGACGGCTCGGTCGTGATCCTCGCGGGCTCGGGTATCCTCAAGAATTCGAAAAGCCCGAACGCGGCGAAGCTCTTTCTCGATTATCTGCTGGACGTCGAATCCCAGCAGATCCGCGTCGACATGGATCTGGCGATGGCGCTACGGCCGGAGGTCAAGAACACCCATGGCGGGAAGGGGCCCGGTGACGTCACGACGATTCCGGTGTCCGAAGAGGACATGAAGAATCTTCCCGCGCTCAACGATCGTTGGCGCCGGACGTTCGGCGGCTGAGCGGCGGCGTCGCGCATAGATGGCAAAGATCGCAAACGCGACGCGCCGGTTGCTCGACCCCAGCACGATCGTGCTGGCCGCACTTGCGGCCGCGCTGATCGTGCTGGTCGGTCTGCCGTTGTTCAAGCTCGTGGGATTGTCGGTATACGGTCCCGACGGTTTCTCCTTCGCGCCGATGGTCCATGCTTTCGGCGAAATGCGGCATCTCGACGCGCTGGGCCGCTCGCTGTTCATCGGCTTGACCGTGGCTGCGATCAGCACCTGCGTCGGCGTGCCGATGGCGTGGCTCGTGTCGCGCACGAACATGCCGGGCGGCAATTTCGTCACGTTGATCGTGGTGGCGATCTTCGTCATGCCGCCTTATCTGGGCGCCGTCGCGTGGATGCTGCTCGCCGGACCGAACGCGGGCTGGATCAATCGCGCTTGGGTGTTCCTGGGGGGCGGGGAGCGCTTGCTCAACATCTACTCGATGGAGGGGATGATCTTCCTGATCGCCCTTTATTCGATCCCCATCAACTTCATCTTCGCCAAATCGGCTTTCGACGTCGTGCCGACGGAACTGGAGGATGCCGCGTCGATTTTGGGGGCGAGCCGCTTCGTCACGACGCTCAAAGTCACGTTGCCGATGATTTGGCCCGCGATTCTGGGCGGCGCCATCATCGTGATGCTGGAATCGATCACGCTGTTCGGCACGCCCGCCCTTTTGGGGATTCCAGCCGGGATCACGGTGGCGACGACCCAGCTTTGGCAGTTCTTCGAGTTTCCGCCGAGGCTCGACGCCGCCGCGGCGTACTCGATGTCGTTGATCGCGGTCACGATCGCGATGTTGTGGTTGCAGCGCCGCCTTCTGGGCCGGAGGGGTTTCACCGCGCTGACGGGCAAGGGCGGCGAGCGCCGCCCCGTCGATCTCGGCCGCTGGCGCTGGATTTCCCTTGGCCTGTGCTTCGCCGTGGGAACGCTCGCCGTCTTCATGCCGCTGGTCGTGCTGTTGCAGGCGGCCTTCGCCAAGGCGTGGAGCCGGGGATTTTCCCTGTCCAACCTCACGTTCAAGAACTTCGACTATCTGCTGTTCAAGAACAGTTCGGCGCTCGGCTCGATCTGGAACACGGTGTGGTTCTCGGGCGTCGCCGCGACCGCCGCCGTGGCGGCGGCGCTGATCGTCGCCTATGTCCAGGCGCGCCGCTTGGCGCCGGGCGCTACGCTGCTGCAGTTCCTGTGCATGGTGCCCGTCGCGATTCCCGGCATCGTGCTGGCGGTCGCGTTCTACGCGACTTTCGCGCCGCCGCCGTTCTCGCTTTACGGCACGGCCGCCATGCTGATCCTCGCCTTCACGATCCGAAGCCTGCCCATCGCCTTCATCAACGCGGCCGCGACGGTCAAAAGCCTGAACCCGGAAATGGAGGACGCCGTGCGCATCCTCGGCGGATCGCGCGCCGTCGTGATGCGCAAGGTCGTCATGCCGCTGGCGAAAGGCGGATTGATCGGCTCGTGGTTGCTCGTCTTTATCGCGACGACGCGCGAACTCAGCACCGCGATCTTCCTGACCGGCCCCAAAACCAAGGTCATGTCGATCGTCATGCTGGATCTAAGCGAGGAGGGGAATTTCGAAGTGTTGGCCGCGCTCGGCGTTCTCCTGCTCGCGGCGGCGGCGATCGTCGTATTGATCGGCCAGCGCGTCGCCGGTCGCGATTTCATGTTGCGGAGACCTTGATGGCCTATCTTCGGCTCGCCAATCTTCAATGCCGGTTCGGCGGATTCACCGCCGTCGATGACCTGTCGATCGACTTCAAGGAAGGCGAGTTCATCGCGTTGCTGGGGCCGTCGGGTTGCGGCAAGACGACGACGTTGCGCGCGATCGCCGGCTTCGTGGAGCCGACGGGCGGGACGATCGAATTGGGCGGGCGCACGCTGTTCGGCGCGGGCGCGGCCGTGCCGCCGGAACAGCGGCAGATGTCGATGATCTTCCAGAGCTACGCGATCTGGCCGCATATGGACGTGTTCGAGAACGTCGCGTTCGGCCTGCGACTGCGCAATCTACCCAAGGCGGAGGTCGAGCGGCGCACGCGGCGCATCCTGGAGATCGTGCATCTCGAACATCTGGCGCAGCGTCTGCCCGCCGAATTGTCGGGCGGCCAGCAGCAGCGCGTGGCGCTGGCGCGCGCGATCGTCGTCGAGCCCAAAGTGCTGTTGCTCGACGAGCCTTTGTCCAACCTCGATGCCAATCTGCGCGAGGAGATGCGCTTCGAGATCCGCCGCCTGCACGACGAATTCGGGATCACCAGCGTTTACGTGACGCACGATCAAACCGAGGCGATGGTGACCGCCGATCGCATCGTGGTCATGAACAAGGGCCGGATCGAACAGGCCGATACGCCCAAGCGCGTCTATGACCATCCGCAAACGCGATTCGTCGCGGGCTTTATCGGCCGTACGAATTTGATCGACGGGCGCTTCGGCGATGGCGGTTTCATCGCCGGCGGGATCGCAATTCCGTTCGCATCGCCGGTCGAAGGCGCGACGGCGCTGTCGGTCCGGCCGCACCGTATCGGCATGTCGAAACCCGATGCGGTAGCGAAGGGTGTATACGACGTCGATGGCACGTTGCGCAGCCGTGTGTTCCTGGGCGAGACTTGGGAATACGAAGTCGATGTGCCCGGCTTGGCGGCGCCGTTGCGCGTTTCGCGGCCGCCGGACGACGTCTTCGAGAACGGCGCCGAAGTGCGTCTTTCGTTCGTGCCGGCCGCAATGGTCAGCGTGCGTTGAACAAGAATAGAAGGGGTGGAAACTTGGCTCTCAATCTCGGCGTCGAAGGTTTGCGCGTTCTGGTCACGGGTGCCAGTTCCGGTATCGGTGCGGCCTGCGCGGCCGCGTTCGCGGCATGCGGCGCGCGCGTCGTCATTCACTATTCCAAGAACAAGGCCGGGGCGAGCGAGCTTGCCGGCCAGATCGGCGCCGTGGCGATCGTCGCCGGCGATTTGATGAAGCGCGGCGCGGCGACGAAGGTCGTCGAAGAATCCGTCGCGGCCCTTGGCGGTTTGGACGTGCTGGTCAACAACGCGGGCGCCATGGTCGGCCGCACGCGCATGGCGACGTTCGACGACGCGACTTACGACGGCGTGATGGATTTGAATGTGCGCAGCATCCTCGAGGCGACGCGCGCGGCGCATCCCCATCTCGTCAAATCGGGCGCATCCGCTTCGATCATCAATATCGGCTCGATCGGGGCGCGCAATGGCGGGGCGCCGGGCTCGGGGCTTTATGTCGCGACGAAAGCCGCCGTCCACAGCCTGACGCGCTCGATGGCCAAGGAATTCGCGCCCGCCGGTATCCGCGTCAACGCGCTGGCACCCGGCGTGATCGCGACACCGTTCCACGCCGCCACGGCGCCCGACATGCTGGAAGCGGCACGTGCGTCGATCCCCATGGGCCGTCTGGGCAAAGGCGAGGATTGCGCCTATCCGGTCGTCTTCTTGGCGTCGCCCGCCTTGGCCGGCTACATCACGGGCCAGATCCTCGACGTCAATGGCGGTCAATACATGCCCTGAGCTAAGATCGGGCCATGGAAAACTTCGGCACGGTCGGCGGCACGCCGGTTCATAAGCTCGCTTTGCGCGGCCCCGGCGTGGCCGCCGAGATTCTCACCTACGGCGCCACGCTGCGCGCGTTGCATGTCGATACGCCACGCGGGACCATAAACGTCGCGCTGGGGCATGAAGATCTCGCGGGATATCTCGCCGAGAAGGGCTATGTCGGCGCGATCGTCGGGCGCTACGCCAACCGTATCGGCGGATCGCAATTCACGCTCGACGGCACGGTCCATCGCGTCGTGCCGAACGAGGGCGACAATCAACTTCACGGCGGCCCGGGCGGTTTTTCGACCCGCGTGTGGCGAATCGTGTCGGCGACGTCAACGCGCGTCGAACTCGCCTTGACGTCGCCGGACGGGGAGATGGGCTATCCCGGCACGCTGGAGGCGACGGCGATCTACGAGATCCCGGCCCCCGGCACGCTGCGCATCACCACACAAGCGACGGCCGACAAGCCCACGCCCGCGAATATCGTCAGCCATGCTTATTACAATCTCGACGGCGGCGGCGACGTGCGCGATCACGGCCTGCAAATCGCCGCCAGCCGGATCGTCGCGGTCGACAAGGCGCTGATCCCGACGGGCGATACGCCGTCGGTCGCCGATACGCCGTTCGATTTCCGCAAATCGAAGCGCCTGCGCGACGGCGGCGTGCATTTCGACGTCAATTTCTGCCTCGACCGCGCGGGCGAGGGCTTGTTCCTCGGCGCCGTGCTGAAGGGTGCGAAGTCGGGCCTCGCGATGGAAGTCCATACAAGCGAGCCCGGCATTCAGCTTTATGACGGCAAGTTCCTGGCCGCACCGTTCGCGGCGCATGGCGGGCTGTGCCTGGAATGCCAGTTGTATCCCGACGCGCCCAATCGCCCGTCTTTCCCCGACGCGATTCTGCGCCCCGGCAAGCGGCTGACGCAGGTCGTCGAGCTTCGGTTCAAAACCTAACGTTCGAGCTGTTCGGCCGGGACGTAGTTGAAGACGGCCAGCGTGGGCACGTTGAGCAAGCGTTCGGTGCGCACCGGATCGTAGATCGTGTCGGAGATCAGTTCCGACAGCAGCGCCACGACGACCGCCAGGAACAGCCCGGCGACGACACCCAAGATGCAATAAAGCAGCGGGCGCGGCTGCACGGGCTGGCGCGGATCGGCCAGCGACGGCGATTGCACGATCGCGATATTGCCGATCCGGCTTTGGTTGAGGGAATCCGCCGCGCGCGCGTCTTCGAGCTTCGAGGCGAACAGCTTCAGCATGTCCTTGGCGAGTGCGACGTCCTGTTCGAGCGACCAGCGCTCGGTCTCGCCGCCGGTGACGTCCAACAAGCGCCGGTCGATATCCGCGATATTGGCGAGGATCGTGTTGCGCTTGCCCTCGAACTCCGCCTGCTCGGCGAGCGAACGGTTGAGCTCGGTTTCCAGCGTCGTCGCGACTTCGTTGCGCGCCCGGCGCACCGTGCCCGAGAACAGAATCAGCTGATCGTCGAGGAATTTCTCCGCGATCGCGATCTCGCGCTCGACCTGCTGCACTTGGCGGCTGCCGGGGGCGAAATTGGCCGCGATCTCCTGCTGGCGGAGTTTGAGGTTCAGCAGCTTCGTTCGCGCGTCGTCGATCACGCGGCTTTGCTGCGTGTCGGTGAAGGCGGTGATCTCCTGCTGGGTCTGGGAGATCGCGTGGCGCACGGCTTGGACGCGCTCGGTGGCGCCGGCCAGCGCCGCCAGAATACGCTTGTACTCGCTGTCGATATCGATGCGCTGCTGCAGCAGCAGCGGGATCTGCGCTTCGAAGGCTTGCGCGCCCAAACGCTGGCGGAAGGCGGTCAGCTTGCCGTCGCTCGCCAGGAAGCGCTCGCGCGCCTGGGCGACCTGCTTTTCGAAATACGCGGTCTGGGTGTTGATATAGACGTTGATCGACTTCTCGGTAAAAATTTGTATCAGCGCATCCAGCGTCGCGGCCGCCAATTCGCGATCTGGATTGCGAAATGCGATATGCACGATATTCGACGTGCGCTGCGGGGCGGTTTGCAGCGCGTCGTCGAATTTCTTCATCGCCTTGTCGATATCCGGCGTTTCGCCCGGTTTCGACAGCTCGGGATATAAACGTTCCAGCCCTATCCGCTCGATCGTCGCGAGGATCACGTCGCGGCTGCGCATCAATTGCACTTGGGTATTGAGGATTTCGTCCGGGTCCGTCGCCACGGGAATGGCGGATTGCACGCCGACGCTCAAATCCGGCCGGAATGTGAATTCGCGGCCCAATTTGTTGACGAGGATGGAGGCTTCCGACTGATAGACCGGCTTCAACAGGAAGCTGAGCGCGACGGCAACGGTCACGCACGCGACGAAGGTCAGCAACGCCCTGTAACGGAAGCGAAAGAGAATCAGCACCAGATCGCGCGTCGTGAACGAAAGCGCGATCGGCGGCGTGATGGCGGTCGGATCGGATGGCGTCATTGCGAGCTGGTTTGCTTTCGCTGCGATTTAGACTGAGCTTCCAATCCAGCCTGAACCCAATTCTAATGAAGTCGTCGCGATTCGGGCAATCCTGCAGGAACACAATGTTACATCCGCTGAAACCACGGCGACTCGGGGCCATGCGATTCGCCGTCTTGGCGGCGCTGCTGTCGCTGGGCGTCGCATCGTGCGGCAAGGAGTCGATCCGGCCCGAACGCACCGATGCGGCCGCGTTCGCCCCCTGGGTCGCGGACGATTCGCCCTATCGGATCGGACCGGGCGACGAGTTGGAGATTCGCCTGCCGTTCAGCGGCGAATACAACGATCGCGCGGTGGTCGGCCCGGATGGGCGTTTCACGCTGCCCTTGGTCGGCGAGGTGGTGGGCGAGGGCAAGACCGTCGCATCCCTGACCGAGGAATTGGAGAAGCGCTATAGCCGCGATCTCGTCCAGCCGCGCGTCACCGTCGCGATCCGCAACTACGCCTCGCAGCGCGTATTCGTCGGCGGCGAGGTCAATGGCGCGGGGCTCATCAATCTGCCCGGACGGATCGGCGTGATGGAAGCCATTCTGCTCGCCAAGGGCTTCATGGACACGGCCAAGACGACCGAAGTCGTGCTGATCCGGCGCGGGCGCGACGGCCGCCCGATGATGCGCACGGTCGACGTGGCGGGCTATGTCGCGGGCCGCAATCCGGACGTGCCGTTGCAGGCTTTCGACGTCGTGTTCGTGCCCAAATCCTCGATCGCCGAGGTCAATCTGTTCATCGATCAATTCATCAATCGCGTCGTGCCGTTCCAGCGCGGCTTCACCTATACCGTCGGCCGGACGAGCAACACGAACTGATATGACCGTGGAATCCCAAACCATGCGCCAAGCGGCCGACCGCAAACAGCCGCTGGCGCTGTCGCGCGGCATGTTCGACACCTTGGTGGCATTGTTCGAAGGGGCGGGCGTCCTCCTCGCCGGTTGGCTCGCCGCTGCCGCGTTGCAGGCGGTCGGCGAGACCGCGCCGATCCCCGCGCACGCGCCCTTGTTCATCGTCGCGTTGGCGGTCGCCTATCTCATTCTCGGCTGGCTTGCGAAATTGCATCCGCAGCGCCGCACGCCGGGCGATGCGCCCGGTCTGACGATGCCGCGCGTGCTGGGCGCCAGTTTCGTCGCGTTCGGCCTGGCCGCCGCCGCGTTGGATGCCGCCCCGGCGGGGCCGCTCGCCGTGTGGCTCGCCCTGTGGTTCGTGCTGGCGCTGATCGGCGTCCAGCTCGTCCGCCGCGCGGCGGAATCGATCGAACGCCGCACGACATTCCGGCGCGCCCCTGTACGCCGCGCCGTGCTGGTCGGCGGCGGGACGTCGGCGTTGCGCTTGCTCGAACGTCTGTCGGATGAGGGGGCGGATATCGAATTCGCCGGCTATTTCGACGACCGCATTACCCGCGTCGAAGGGCTGAACGAGCGTTTGCCCTATCTCGGCGATTTGGCGGCGCTGATCGAACACGTGGCCGATCACGAGGATCTGCACGTCTATATGGCGCTGCCCTGGACCGCCGGCCCGCGCATCGCATCGCTGCTCGACCGCTTGCGCTTCCTGCCGATCACGGTGTGGCTGGTGCCCGATCCCGAATTGTCGGCCCTGTCGATGTCGCATGTCGAAGGCGGCGACGGCGTGGTCATGCCCACGCTGATGACGCCGCCGCTGGCGCATTGGGATCGGCTGCTGAAAGGTGGTTTCGATTTCGTCGCGGGCTTGGCGATACTGTTGCTGATTTCGCCGATCCTGATCGCGACGGCGATCGCCATCAAACTCGATACGCCGGGCCCCGTACTGTTCCGCCAGCAACGCAGCGGCCAATTCGGCCGCAAATTCTCGATCTACAAATTCCGCTCGTTGAAGATCGAGAACGCCGACGCCGAAGCCGACAAGCTGGTTTCGGCGCACGACGATCGCGTGACGCGCGTGGGCAAGTTCATCCGCAAATACTCGATCGACGAGCTGCCGCAGATCTTCAACGTGTTGAAGGGCGAGATGTCGCTGGTGGGCCCGCGCCCGCACGCGCCCAAGGCCAAGGCCGACGGGCGGCTCTACGCCGATGTCGTGCCCGATTACGCGATCCGCTATCGCGTAAAACCCGGCATGACCGGCTGGGCGCAGATCAACGGCTGGCGCGGCGAAACCGATACCGAAGACAAGCTGCGCAAGCGCGTCGAGTTCGATTTCCAGTATATCCGCGAATGGTCGTTCTGGCTGGATATGCTGATCTTGTTGCGCACGCCGGCGGCGGTCGTTCTGCCGAAGAACAACGTCTGACGCGCGCGCGATGGCGACGCTCCATATCAACGGCCGCTTCGTCACGCAGCGGCAAACCGGCGTGCAGCGCTTCGCGCTGGAGACCGTGCGCGCGATTGACAGGCTGCTGGGCGATCCAGAATTCGCCGCGCAATGGGATCGGGCCGTGTTCTGGGTGCCGCCGGGCGCGCAAGCGCCGGATTTCGCGCGGATCGAAACGCGTATGGCCGGCCGGTTCTTCAAAGCCGGTTATGGCTGGGAGCAGATCGATCTGCCCTTGGCGTGCCGGGGCGGGGTGCTGCTCAGCCTCTGCAATCTCGGGCCGGTCGCCAAACGCGATCAGGTCGTGGTCGTTCACGACGCCACACCTTGGGTCAGCCCGCAGAGTTTCCGCTTCGCGTTCCGCGCGGCCTACAAAACGCTCGTTCCCGCCTTGGGGCGGATCGCCAAGCGGATCGTCGCGATCTCCGATTTCTCGCGCCGCGAGATCTCGCATTGGTATGGCATTCCCCGCGATCGGATATCGCTGTGCAGCGAGGGTGCGGATCACATTCTCGTGCAGGCGGCCGATACGGGGCCGCTCGCACGAAACGGCTTGATCGATACGCCCTATTTCCTGGCGGTCGGCGTGGGCAGCCCCAACAAGAATATCGATCTGGTGCTGGCGGCGTTCGAACGCGCCGATCTGCCGGCGGGCACGAAGCTGGTGCTAACCGGCAAACGCGACGCCCGTGTGCATCCGGCGGGCGATATCCGCGAATCGGATCGCGTCGCGCATCTTGGGTTCGTGAGCGACGGTGAATTGCGCGCGCTCTACGAAGGTGCCTTGGCGCTGGTCTACCCCTCGCGCTACGAAGGTTTCGGCTTGCCGCCGGTGGAGGCGATGGCGTGCGGCTGCCCCGTCGTGATCAGCGATCAGGAAGCGCTGCTCGAAACATCCGGCAGCGGCGACGCGGCGCTGATCTGCGGCATGGACGATGCCGACGGCTTGGCCGCGATCCTGGCGAAACTCGCGCGCGATGCCGGTATGCGCCAAGACCTGTCTTCGCGCGGGCGCGAACACGTCAAACGCTTCCAATGGGCGCGCACGGCGCAAGCGCTGCTCGGCTATTGCCGCGAGGCCGCTTCGTGAAGCGCGCGATTTTCTTGCCCTATCTCGTGTTGCGCGGGTCGACCGCCGGTGCTGCGCTGATCACCGGCGTGTGCCAGACCTATGTATTCGCGCGCGTGCTCGATCCGCATAACTTCTCGCTGTTCATCATCATCGGCAATCTTGGCCTGTCGCTGTGGCTGTTCGATCTCGGTATCGCGAAGGTGCTCTACGTCAATCTTCGCGCGCGCTTCCTCGACGGAACCTTGGCGAAGGCCGACGAAGCGCCGTCGCTGGGCCGCCAAGCCGCGGGGGTGACGTTCCTCTATATCGGCTTGGCGCTGCTGGGGGCGGCTTGCTGCTTCGCCATCGCCGCGTTGTTCGGCGGCGGAGCCGGGCAGGGGATCGAATTCGCGCTGTTCTTCGTCTATGCGGCGCTCAATCTCGCCTGGTTCGCGCTGCGCAATGTCAGCACGGCGGTCGATCGCTTCCTGCATTTCGAAACGCTGGAGGTCATGCGCCGCATCCTCCATCTGGCGCTGCTTTTCGCGCTGTTGTTCGGCTTGCCGTTCATGGAATTCCTGCTGGCCAGCAACGCGGTGTGGATCGTGTTGTTCGTGGCGGCGATACGCCGCTTGCGGGCGGAGAGCGCTTTCGACGGAACGGGGCCCTGCGCCGCTCTGCGCCATTTCGCCCGCGTCAATCGCCGGCGCTTGATGGAAAGCGGCGGTTACGCGGCGGGCGAGATCTTCGTCTACAACTATCCCTCGCTGCTCGTGCCCGCCGTGATGGGATTGGGCGCGCCGACGATCATCTTCGACACCGCGTTCAAGATTTTCCGTGGCGCCAATGTGCTGTTCTCCGCCGCCTGCGATCTGATGGTGCCCGGGCAGACACGCGCCTTCCAAGCGGGCGACAGGCGCGGCTTGTGGCGCGCGACATTGATCGCGGCGGCGCTGGGCGCGGTCCCGGCGATCGGCCTGTGCGGCTTGCTCGCGATTTGGGGCGATGCGCTTTACGCGTTGTTGCTCGGCAATGCCGCGCGAATGCCGTCGGCGGTAACGCCGATGCTGATATGGCTGATCGCGTGCAACTGGATCCAGACCGTGTCGAATTTCCTGCTGGTCCATACCGGGCATTTCCCGGCGATCGTGCGCGCGGCCGGAATCATGACCGCGATCATGGCCGCGGTCGCGGTCGCCGCCGCGCTGACGGGGATCGACGTCGTCCGCTTCATGGAATTCTACGCCGGCGCTTACGCGCTCGGTGCCGCGCTCTACGCGTGGCTCGCGTTGCGGCTTCCGCTCGCTTTGCGCCGCGCGGAGACCGCGCCATGATCCGTATCGATCCCTGGCTGGTGCTGGGTCGCATCCCGCCGGAGAATTGGCTGATCCTGGCGATCTGCACGCTGGCCTTCGCGCTATTCTATCTGCGGGACTATCGCCGCTGGGGGGCTTTGTCCTTCGCCAGCTATTTCTTCGGCTTCAATTTCTTCCTGAAAATCGTCGTGATGTACCCCTTCGCGTGGTCGGCGCATAACATCGTCGCGACCAGCCGGCATTTCGAGGCGATCCTCGCGCATATCGACACCGCGTTCTATCTGACGCTGACGGGTTTCGTGTGCATGGTGATCGGCATTCTGGTCGCGCGGGTCACGATGCGCGGCGCGCCGCTCGGTTGCCGCATTGTCTATGGGATCGTCGCCAATGGCTGGAACAGCGGCGGCGGCGTGGTGCTGGGTGTGGGCATCGTGGTCGGATTGACGCTGCTGATGTTTGCCTTAGGCTTCCAGCCGCTTGTCGCGCGCTCGCTGGTGTTCGAGCGCAACGAGCTACGTCCGATCTACAATCTGTGGAGTCAGATCTTGCCCTTCGTCGCGGTGGCGGTCGTACTTTACGGCGATACGCGCAAAAGCCGCGGCTTCATCGCACTGGGCGTGGCGATCGCCGTGCTGGGCGTGGTCGGCGGCAACCGCACGGTCGCGGTGCTGACGCTGATGCAGATCGCGGTGATGATGTGCATGCCGCGCCGCTTCGGCAATTTGCCGATGCTGCTGCTGGGCGCCGTCGTACTGGCGAGTGCCGCCTTGTCGATCGCCACGTTGCGCGGCGATACGATGTCGGGCCGCGATCAACTCGACATGATCCGCGCCTTGCTCTACGGCAACAATCTCTCCGACCTGCGCGATTTCGCGTGGATACTGTCGGGGCTCGACAGCGTCGATTTCTATTGGGGAAAAACCTATATCGCCGGGTATCTGAGCTTCATCCCGACTTATATGTTCCCCTTTCGCGAGCAATTCGGCTTCGGCCGCGTGACGCCGATGCTCGCCGGCCTCGATCCCGCGTTCCATAGCGGCCTGCGCCCGCCGATTTTCGGCGAGATGTACGTGAATTTCGGCCTGCCGGGTCTGTGCATCGGCGGTTTCGTCTACGGCATTCTGGTCGGGCGGATCATGCACTGGATCGCCGATACGCTCGACGCACCCGCGGATTCGCATTCCTATATTCCGCAATATGTCGTGTGGACGGGATTCTTGGTGCTGCAAATCGTCGATAGTCTCGTGTTCACGCCGGCGTTTTTCGGCGTCTATGTGTTGTTGGCGCTGCTGTTTCTCGGGCGGCTGCTGATCCGGGTGGGGGCGCCGCGCCGATGAAGATTCTCTATATCGTCGAATCCGCCGCGACCGGTGTGGCGCGCAATGTGCTCGATCTCGTCGATGGGGCGATCGCCGCCGGGCATCGCGTGAGCGTGATTTATTCGCCAAAGCGCGAAGACGGGATTTTCCGTGCCGGGCGCGAACGGCTTTCCGCCGCCGGTGTCGAATTCACGCCGGTCCCGATGCGCCGTGCCCCCGGTCCGTGGGATTTGGCACCGGTATTGGCGGCGCGCCGCTACATCGCCGCCAAGGGACCGTTCGATGTGATCCACGGCCATTCGTCGAAGGGCGGCATGATCGCGCGGTTGGCCGGGATCGGGTCCGGCGCGCAGATCGTCTATACGCCGCACGCCATCTCCACCCTCGATCCCGATTTGCCGCTGCCAAAGCGCATCTTCTATCATTCGGGCGAATGGGTGTTGTCGTGCCTGACCGATATTCTGATCGCGGTGTCGACGGGCGAGGGCACGCATCTCGAATCGCTGGGTATTCCGCGCCGAAAAATCCGCGTCGTGCCCAATGGCGCCGAACCACCCAAGCGCACGCGCGCGCGCGAAGCGGTGCGCGCCGAATTGGGACTGGCGGAAAATCACGTGGCGATCGGTTTCGTGGGGCGGCTCAGCCGGCACAAGGCGATCGACGTGATGGTCGCCGCTTTCGCCCGAACGCTGGCGAAGTATCCCGACACGCGGTTGATCGTCATCGGCGATGGCGAATGGCGCGACCAAGCGAAACACCAGGCCGTGGATCTTGGCTGCGATGGCGCCATCAGCTGGTTGGGTGCGCGTGAATCCTTGAGCTACTACGCGGGCTTCGATCTGCTGGCGTTGCCCAGCCGTTACGAAGGCTTCAGCTACACGATGCTGGAGGCGGCGGGCATCGGCCTGCCCGTCGTCGCGACCGAAGTGAGCGGAACGCGCGACCTGATCGGCGATCGCGAGAACGGCATCATCGTGCCCCGAGTCGGGGATATCGACGCTTTCGCCGCCGCTTTGATCGAGATCGTCGGAAACAAGGCGCTGCGCGACTCGCTGGCGAATAACGCGATTTCGCGGATTCGCGGAGGCGGCGTCGCCCGCATGGTTGCGCAAACGCTGGCGGTTTATGCTGGCGCCCGGACGAAGGACTGATTCGATGCTGTTCGGAAATCACAAAGCGGCGGCGGCCCCGCAGGCCGATTGGCTGCCCGAGGATGCGGGCGCCGGTCAGCCGCTGTTCACGTTGTTCAACAAGCTGGCGATGCTGCGCAAGGACGATCCGTCTTTCGCGGTGCAGGTGCTGGGCCCGCATCCAGGTTGCGGCGTGTCGACCATCGCCGGCGGTCTGGCGGAGTTCACGGCGCTGAATGTCGACGCGCCCGTGGCGTTGATCGATGCCGATCCGCTGAAGATGTCGCAATTCCAGCGCGTGGGTATCGATGTCGGCGCAAGCCTGCAGGAAGTGCAGCAAGGCAAGGCGAGTCTCGAATCCGCGATGCACCGCATGCGCCGGAGCAATCTATCGCTGATGTCGCTGACGCCGCCGGTCGTCGATCGCAAAGGTTATACGGGTCGCACGCTGTCGATCAGCGCGCTCAGCGAAATCGTGGCGCTGCTGCGCCGACGCTTCCAATGGATCATCGTCGATAGCGGACCGGCGCGCGACGTGGCGTTTTCGCTGGTGCTGTCGCGCTTCATGAGCGGGACGGTCGTCGTCGCGGAATCCGAAAAGACCCGCGTGCCGGTGATCCACGAACTGGTGCACCAGGTCTACGCGAATGGCGGAACCTCGCTGGGCGTGGTCATCAACAAGCGCAAGATTCACATCTCCGATCTTCTCTATCGCTTTCTTTGAGCGTCATGGAGCTGCTGAACACGCTCGCAGATGTCGGCTTCGTGGCGCCGCTGCTGGCGGCCGGCGTGCTGATGCTGATGGCGCGCGGGGCCGCCGAACCCGCCTTGCGCTGGGCGATCGCTTTCGTGCTCGCCGCCGCGACGACCGGCCTTCTCAAAACGCTGCTGCGCGGCAGCGCCGAGTTTCCGCATTTTCCCAGCGGCCATGTCTGCGTCGCGGTCGCCTTCTATGGCGGCATGATCTCGATCTTGATGGGCGGGCGCGGCGGCATGTGGCGCAACCTGCCGTTCATCGTTCCGATCGCGCTGCTGTCGGGCTGGTCGCGGGTCGAGACGACGTCGCATAGCTGGGCGGATGTGATCGGCGGTTTCGCGATCGGCGCGATTTCCCTGGCGTTGCTCGGCTGCTGGCGGATGTCGCGGCCGGTCGATGCGTCTTCGCGCAAATGGATGCTGATGGCGATTGTTCTCGCCGTCCCGGTCGGCTTCGCGAGCTATACAAGGCTCGGCCATAGCTGGCGGATGCTGGTCGAATGATGCGCGCGTTCGTCCTCATCTTGCTGCTTCTGCCCGCCGCCGCGGCGGCGCAGACGAATTTCCCGATCGACCTCAATCACGAGCTTCAGCGCCGCTTGCAGGATCGGTCGGATCAGATCGAAAGCGGCGCCATTCCCCGCGACGGCGGCATCGCGCGTCCGGAATCGGCGATGCCGATCGAGGCGGAGCGCGGCGACGTGGTGAGCATCGCGGGCCAGCGCTATCGCCTGTGGGGCATCGCCGCGCCCCGGCCGAACGAGTATGGCGGTTACACCGCCGCGCAGCATTTGCGCCAATTGATCGCGGGCAATCCGGTCACTTGCATCACCACGGGCCAGATGGCGGAACGCTTGCCGCTGGCGCGCTGCCGGGTGAACGGCAAGGATGTGGCGGCCTTGCTGGTCGCGGGCGGTTTCGCGCGCGATTGCCCGCGCCAATCGCGGGGCAATTATGCGGCGTTGGAACGCCAGGCGGTGGTCAACGTGGCGGGCGGATTCGATCTGCCGCCGGAATGCGTCGAGGATTAGCGCGAACGCTTGATCGAATCGGCCATTTTCTCCGCGACCATGATCGTCGGAATGTTGAGATTGGCGCGCGGCACGCTGGGCATGACCGACGCATCGACCACGCGCAAACCGCCGACGCCATGCACGCGCGCGTCGACGGGGGAGATCACCGCGTCGCGGTCGTTCGCCGTGCCCATCTTGCACGTGCCGCAGGGATGCCATTGGCCGAAGCTCTTGGCCACGAGATGCGCTTCCAGCGCCGCATCGTCGGCGATCAATTCGTCGATCAACTTGCCGCCGCCGACGAACTCGCGCGCGAAGGTTTTGCGCAAGGCCGGGATCGCGTCAAGCATCAGCCCCGCCGTCGCGGTCAGCGCGTAATTGCGGAAGGTTTTAAGGCCAAGCTTCTTCGCCCAGCCGCCGTAACTCGACGGGGCGGGCGCGATCAAATGCCGTGCGAGCGGATCGGTCTCGACCAGCCGCGCCATCAAGCGCACCGCATCCTTCAAGCGCGCGCGGTCAGAGGCTTCGGCGAGGAACTGGAAATTGGCGACCGGCTTCAAGCGTTCGCCCTGGCGTTCCAGAACGACGCTGCCGCGCGACGCGGGCTTGTTGATCCAGGCGATGAAGGTCGCGATACGCTCGCCCAGCGGATGCCAGGCGGATTTGGCGGCAGCCATCAGGAACATGTCGTTCGGATCGGCGCCGATACCCGACGAATAGCGCAAGCCCAGATGAATATGCCGGCGCGTCGTGCCTTTGAGCCGCGCTTCGGGCCGCAGCAATGCGGACACGGAAATGCCGGGATGCTCCTGCAAGTTCCGGCCGACGCCGGGTAGGTCCGCGCGCGGGGTCAGGCCCATGCGCTGCAGGGCGAGCGCGTCGCCGATGCCTTCGCGCAGCAGCAAGCCGGGCGATTGCAGCGCGCCGGCCGAGACGATCGTCTCGCGCACCGCGATCTCGCGCGTCGTATCGCCCTGGCGAAGTTTGAGGCCGGTGACGGCCTTGCCGTTCCATACGAATCCCGCGACTTCGGTATCCGAGACGATCATCAAGTTCGGACGCTTGCGCACGTCGGTGGTGAGATAGCCGCGTGCGGTCGAAACGCGATGTACGCCGTCGTTCGACAGCGTCATCGGGAAGACGCCGTCGCCATATTCGCCGTTCTGGTCGGCGAGCCCGGCGAAGCCCAGTGCGCGGAAGGCTTCCTCCGTCGCGATCGACAGCAACGGCCATTTGTCGCGCGGGATGCGATGGATCGGGATCGGCCCGCTTTGCCCGTGCAACGGCCCGTCGAAATCGAGATCGCGTTCGAGCTTGCGGAAATA
This sequence comes from Alphaproteobacteria bacterium, assembly GCA_017308135.1. Lineage (NCBI taxonomy): Bacteria > Pseudomonadati > Pseudomonadota > Alphaproteobacteria > Alphaproteobacteria bacterium. The sequence continues at coordinate 19,035 of JAFKFM010000016.1, read as the reverse complement.
GGGCAGAACACCTTCCCAGCCCCAACCGGCGGCGCCCATGCGGACCCATTCGTCGTAATCGTCGGGCGTGCCGCGATTGGCGATCTGGCCGTTGATGCTCGACCCGCCGCCCATCAAGCGCGCTTGTTCGTAAAGCCGCGTTTGCGGCCAGCTGCCGGGATCGTTGTGGCTGATCGGCCCCAACCGCGCGGGCAGATCTTTCCAATGATTGCCGGGATCGAACGCCGCGAGACCCGGATACATGTCGAGGATCGCGGGCGTTTCGCGCCCCGGCGGCAGATCGCGCCCGGCTTCGATCAGCATCACCTGCGTGGCGGGATCTTCGGACAGGCGGCTCGCCAGCACGCTACCGGCCGACCCGCCCCCGACGATCGCGAAATCGATGCTCATGCTTTCGCCAGGAAGGCCTGTAACCCCGCCTCGGCGACTTCCGCGTCTTGTGCGGTCGAGCCGGAGCTCACGCCGATCGCGCCGACCACATCCTCGGTGCCCGGTAGCGTCAACGGCAAGCCGCCCGCCAGAATGGTGAAGCGGCCTTGAAGCTGGGTGTTGACGCCGAAGCCGGCCACACCGGGCTGTGCGGCGGCGGCCAAGGCCGAGGTGGGCTTGCGCGATCCGGCGGCGGTGAAGGCCTTGTTGATCGCGATATCGATGGCGATGAACTTCGCCCCGTCCATGCGATGGAAGGCGACGAGATGGCCCGCCGCGTCGACCACGGCGATGTTCTGCGGCACGCCGATTTCGCGCGCCTTGGCGGCCGCCGCGTCGATGACGATTTGCGCGAGGTTCACGCCGATATTCTTCACGATGTTCATGTCAGCCTTTTACCGAACCCTTGGTCAGGCCGGAGACGATCAACCGGCCGAGCAGGGCGAACACGATCAAAATGGGCACGATGGCGAGCGTGGCGGCGGCGGTCAGCGGCCCCCATTCGCGGCCGAAGAAGCCGATGAAGCTGTAGATCAGCGGCTGGATGGGCCTGAGCCAGGGTGCATCGATCATCACCGATCCGGCGACGAATTCGTTCCACGATCCGACGAAAGCAAGCGTACCCGCCGCACCCAATGCCGGGCGCGACAAGGGCAGCATGACATGGCGCAGCACGCCGAAGCGCGTGGCACCGTCGATGATCGCGGCCTCGTCCAACTCGCGTGGAATACCTTCGATCGTGCCCTTCACGACCCAGATCGCCATCGGCAATTGGTGCGCGGCGTAGATCAACGGCAGCGCGTAGGGGGTGTTCACCAAGCCGAGATGGACAAAATAAACGTAGTTGGGAATCAGCAATGCGGCCGCGCCCAGCGATAGCGGGATCGACGCGACCACCAGCAGGAACAGGCTTTGCCGGAAGGGAAAGGTGAAGCGGTCGAAGGCATAGGCGGCGGGGAGCGCGCAAGCCAGCGCCATCACGACCGCCACGCCCGAATAGAACAAGCTGATCAGGAAGCTTTGCGCGAAGCCCGAAACGAACACGCGCTCGTAATGCGCGTTCGTCGGCTCGAACCCGACGAAGCGGGGCGGCATCGCGAAGATCACGCTTTCGGGCTTGATCGAGGTCAGCATGCCCCAGAACAAGGGCAGCAGATTGATCACGACCAGCGCCGCGATGGGCAGGATCAGCGCCAGACTGGCGCCGAGCCCGAGTTTCGGGCGGAGGAGGGCGGAAGACGACGCACCGCTCATCGTCAGGCCTTCCACTTGGTGAAGCGGACATAGGCGACGACCAGAACGATATTCCCGGCGAACATCAGCAGCGCCATCGCGGTCGCCCCGCCCAGGTCGAAATTAACGAAGGCGCGTTCGTAGACGTCGATCGCCAGAATGCGCGTCGCGTCGCCGGGGCCGCCGCCGGTCGTGACCAGTGGCGTTTCGACCGTGTTGATGTTGGAGAGCGTCAGCACGATCGCGACCAGCAGCAGCGGCGTCTTCAGCAGCGGCAGCGTGATGCGCCGGAAAACCTGCCAGCCGTTCGCGCCGTCGATGCGCGCGGCTTCGGTGTAGTCGTCGGGAATGCCTTTGAGGCCCGCGAGCAGGATGATGACGGCATAGCCGATGCGCTTCCATACCGAGATCGCGATCAGCAGCGACATGGCGCCGGCGGGCGAGGTCAGCGGCTGGAAACTGCCGAAGCCGAGCGCGCGCGCGGCCCAAGCGGCGAGGCCGATATCGTTGAGGAAGACCCAGCGGAACAGCAGGGCCGCCACGACGGTCGAGATGATCCACGGCACGATCACGATGATCTGCACCAGGAAGGCGAAGCGCGGGGCGAGGCGGTCGATCCACACCGCGAGGCCCAGCGCGATCGCGATCGTGATGACGACCGAGAAGCCGGTATGGATGAACGTGCGCAGCAGCGTGGCGCCCATATCGGGCTCGTCCAGCAGGCGCGCGAAATTCTTGAAACCGGCGAAGCCCATCGGCGCGCCGTAGCGGATATCCTGCAGGCTGTACCAGCCGCCGTAGAAGACCGGCGCGAACAACACGAGGCCCAACAGCGCGAAGGCCGGGGCGATATAGGAATAGGCGCTGACGGTGCTGCTGCGCATGGACCTTGATATTTCGTCGAAGAAAGAAGGGGCGGATGCGTTCGGCGCATCCGCCCCGGATCGTCAGCGGTTGTTGCGGCGGTTGAAGTCGCGCTCGGCGCGTTCCAGCGCTTCCTTCGGCGACAAGCCGTTGGTCACGACTTCCTGCGCCGCCTTGTTCAACGCCTGGCGATAGCCGCCGACGCTGAACGCGATGGGCGCCAGCCAGCCCGCCGTGGCCGAACCTTTGCCCGCGACCGCGAGATAGGCGTTGGCCGGATCGGCGAAGAATTCGGGCATCGTCGCCGGTGTGGAGGCAAGACCCGGCGTCTGGCCGCCGACATTGACCCAAATCTTGTCGGCTTCGACGCCACCCATGTACTCGACGAACTTGCCGGCGAGATCGACATTCTTGCCCTTCGACCATACGCCGACGGCCCAGCCCGCCATCACGCCCGGCGAGTGCGGCTTGCCGTCCACGCCTGGGTAAAGCATGAAGCCGACCTTGTCCTTGCCCATGCGCGCTTGCAGCGTCGAGACGCGCACGCTCGCCCCCGTGATCATCGCCACGCGGCCGGCGCTGAATTGTTCGTAGAGGTCGTCCACGGTCCAACTCGTGACAAGCTTGGGCGTCACTTCGTGCTTGGTCACCATGTCGGTCTGCAGCGTCAGGCCTTCGATGCCGGCTTGCGTTGCGAAGCGCGCACGCCCTTGCTTGTCGAACAGATCGCCTTGCTTGGCCAGCATGTACGGGATCACGATCTGCGGATCGGGCTGGGCCTCGCTCCACGCCTGACCGAAGCCGTAACGCGTGACGGCGCCGGACGAGTCCTTCGCCGTTAGCTTCTTCGCCGCGTCGATGAAGGCGGGCCAAGTCGTTAGCTTGTCGGGATCGATGCCCGCTTCCTTCAGCAGGTCGGGCCGATAATAGAGGCCGACATAGTTGCGCGACTGGAACATGCAGTATTGCTTGCCGTCGACTTGGCAGAGATCCCAATAGGCGCCGGCATTGTCCTTCTTGCGGTCGGCCGACCATTTGTCGACGAACAGCTTGTTGAGATCGGCGAGCGAACCCGACTTGATCGCGTCGCCGAGCAGGTCGGTGATGACCCATACGATGTCGGGCGCCGTGCCCTGCTGCGCCGCCGCCAGGAATTTCGGCGTCATCTGGTCCCAGACTTGCGGTTCGACCGAGACCTTGGCGCCGGGATTGGCCTTCTCGAAATTGGCGATGATCTCGGCCAACGCCTTCTCGCGCGGCGCGTTGCCGGCGGGGTTGAGGAAGGTCCACATGCGGATCGTCTGGGCGCTGGCCTCGGCCATACCGCCCGCGAGTGTCGCGATCGCAAGTCCGGCGAGCAAAGCGGCGCGCCGCGTGAATTGGCGTTTCATCTGCGTCTTCTCCCTTGGTGGTCGGTTATGGTTTGACTGTTTCGGATTGGGCGGCGATATCGCGGAGCGCCCCGTCGAGCGAGCGCCCGAGATGCAGGCGGATGGCGGTGGCAAGGCCGGGCGCGTCGCGCGCGACCAGCGCGTTGATGATCGCGGCGTGTTCGGCACTTTCGCTGGCGAGGCGCGCGCGCCAGCCGTCGCTGCCGCGCTGGACCCAGGCGCCGAGCAATTGCATCTGGATGCCGTGATAGATCGTCGCGAGCAGGCGGTTGCCCGAGGCTTCGATCAGCGTCTGATGGAACAGCGCGTTGAGCTCGATATGGCGGCGATGCGTCAACTCGCCCGGCGCGTCCAGCTCGCGCTGGATTTCCTCGAGGCGGCGCACGGCTTGCGCGTTCTCGCCGCGCATCAACGATGCGACCGCGAGCTCGCCCGCGTTCTGTTCGAGGCCGATGCGCACCTGCCAGAGTTCCGCGACATGGCGGGGCGAGGGCACGCGAATGCGATAGCCGCGACGCGGTGTGGCTTCGATGAAGCCTTCGGCGGCGAGGCGCTGCAACGCTTCGCGGATCGGCGTCAGGCTGACCTGGAAACGATCCGCGAGGTCTTGCAGGATCAAACGCTCGCTGGCGGCCAGATCGCCGAACAGGATCGCTTCGACCAGACGACGATAGATCGCGTCGGCCACGGTTTCGCCGGGGCCTTCGGGCGTTTCGTCGAAGAAACCCGCGCGTTCACTCGGCTGCATGCCGGCCTCCCGTCGATTGATCGTCGCTGGCGAAGGCGGCGAGCATTTCCGGTTTCGGCTCGGCGCCATGGCCGGGCCGGTCTTGCGCTTCGAAGGCGCCGTCGGCGTATTGCAGCGGCACTTGGGAAAGTTCGTCGCGCAGCGGATTGAGCAGGCGGTTCGCCTCGTAGCAGACGAAGTTCTTCGCGGCCCGGCAGGCATGCAAGGCGGTCGATACGCCGATGGCGGAGCCTACGCCGTGCGGGGCGAGCTTCATGCCATGCTTGGTGCACAGCGCGTCGATCGCCATCATGCCGGACACACCGCCCGCGCGCGTGATATTGGGCTGCACGAAGTCGAGCGCGCCCGCCTCGGCGAAGCGCGTGAATTGCGCGATGTCGAATTCATTTTCGCCGGCGCCGATCGGGACGGGCGAATGCTTGCGCACTTTGGCGAGTGCTGCGGCATCGTCCGGCGGGATCGGTTCTTCGAGCCACATCACGCCATAGGGCGCCACGGCCTTGGCGACTTCGATCGCGCCGTCGACGTCGTAAGCCGCATTGGCGTCGAGCATGATCGGCATGTCGCCGCCCAGCGCTTGGCGCAACGCGGCGACATGCGCGGCATCGGTCGACGCACCCCGGCCGACTTTCAGCTTCACGCCCTTGAAGCCCTTCTCGGCGAATTCCAATGCGCGCTCGATGGACTCGCCCGTCGTCGGAAAGAACGGCACCGAGCCGACATAGGCGGTGACCTTGCCGGGCGTGCCGCCCAGCAAGCGGCACAAAGGTTGACCCGCCGCGCGCGCTTTCATGTCCCACAACGCGCTGTCGACGGCGCTCAGCGCTTCCATCGCGGGGCCGCGCGTTTGGCCGAGCGCGAAGAAATAGGCTTTGAGATCGCGATAGGCGTCGGCCGGCGTTTCGAATTCGACGCCGAGCAATGCTGGGCGGATCACGTTCTCGATCAACGAGGCTGACATGCGCGGATGCGGCAGGCCGAAGGCCTCGCCCCAGCCGCGATGGCCGTTCTCGTCGGCCGTTTCGACAATGGTGGAGAACTGGCCGCTACGCTCGATCCGCTGGAAATGGGCGGCCGGGCGGCGCAGGCTCATCGGCACGCGCTCGATGCCGCCATAGATCTTGGCGAAGGAAGCATGCAGGGCGTAGACGCGCAGTTCGGTGATCTTCAAGGCGATGTCCTCACTATTTCATAATTTATAAAAAATGACCGATATGGGAGTCAATCCAGCTAAATACCTGGGGAAAACCCATCCAAAATACCGAATTTATTGGTGAATTCGGTATTTTGGGTATTCAGGCCGTCCATTTTTTATAAATTATGACTCGCCGGATATCCGAATCGCGACCTGCTGGGCGGGGGCTTCGGCGGCGGCTGGGTCGCTATCGGTTGCGGAGCCGGGCCGGGAGGGGTAATGCCCTTCTCCCGCCGTTCTTGCCCCGACGAACCCGCACGAAATGCCGATCAAGATTCCGGACGATCTACCCGCCGTCGCCGCTTTGGAGTCCGAAGGCGTCGTCGTGATGCGCGAGAAAGACGCCATCCGCCAGGACATCCGCCCCCTGCGCGTGGCGCTGCTGAACCTGATGCCGGACAAGATCCGCACCGAAACGCAATTCGCGCGTTTGCTGGGTGCCACACCGTTGCAGATCGAATTGACGCTGGTGAAGCCGACCGATCACGTGTCGCGCAACACGGCGGCCGATCACATGTCGGCCTTCTATCGCCCCTGGGCGGATATCAGCGCGGAGAAATTCGACGGCATCATCGTTACCGGCGCGCCGGTCGAAAAAATGCCGTTCGAAGAGGTTTCGTACTGGGACGAGCTGTGCCGCATCTTCGATTGGACGCGCACGCATGTCCATTCGGCGCTGCATATCTGCTGGGCGGCGCAAGCGGCGTTGCGTCACTTCCACGGCGTGCCAAAGCATGCGCTGCCGGCGAAAAAATTCGGCGTATTCCCGCATCGCAATCTGGCGCCGGCGTCGCCGTATTTGCGCGGCATTTCCGACGATCTGGCGATCCCGGTGTCGCGCTGGACGGAAACGCGCCGCGAAGACGTCGCGGTGATCGACGGGTTGAAGCCACTGCTCGATTCCGACGACGCGGGAATATGCTTGGTCGAAGAACAAGCGCGCCGCACGCTCTACATGTTCAACCACTTCGAATACGATTCCGACACGCTGGCGAACGAGTATTTCCGCGACGTGAAGGCGGGCTCGGAAATCGCGTTGCCCGCGCATTATTTCGAGAACGACGATCCCCAGCGCCCGCCCGCCAATCGCTGGCGCAGCCACGCGCATCTATTCTTCGCGAACTGGATCAACGTGATCTATCAATCGTCGCCGTTCGATATCGGCACGATCGGGGCGAAGCCGAAGACTTAACCCTGAATGGCGGGCCGGGCGAGGCGGGCTTGCGCGGCGAGGCGGATGCCCGCATTCGCGGCACCGTAGCCGGCATAGCCATCGCGCTGCACGATCTCGAAGAAGAACCCGCCGTCGAGCGTGGCCGTATAGGCTTGCAGGAACGTGCCGCCCGCGTCGCGGTCGTAGAGAATATTCAGCGCCTTGAAAGCGTCGATCTCGGCGGGCGATAGGTCGGTACGAACTTCCAGATCGTCGTAATAATTCTCCGGGATCGACAGCATATCGACGCCGCCCGCTCTGAGTGCGGCGACCGTCGCCTTGATGTCGGCGGTGCGCAGCGCGATATGCTGCACGCCCGAACCGAAGAAATCGGTGACGAACTTCGCCGACAGCGTGCGATGGCTTTGCGAGCCGTTGAGCACAAGGCGGAACCCGGTCGCATCCTTGGCGCCGAGGCCGCTTTCGACGACCTGGCTCTGGACGACACCGCCGGGATCGAGCACGGCTTGCGTGGGCGTCTTCCGCGCGTCGAGCAGCGAGGTGTAGAACAGCAGCCAGGTCAGCATTTCCTCGTACTGCATGCTCTGCGAGACGTGATCGACCGCGAACAGGCCAGTACCCGCGGCCGGCATGCCGGTGGGGACGAAATCCACCTCCGACCATTTGCCGAGCGCGCCGTCGACGAAATAGAGCAAGCTGCCGCCCACGCCGCGTACGGCGGGAATGTCGAGCTCGCCGGGGCTGACCGCGCCCTTATGCGGCGTATCGAGCAAGGCGCGCGCGCGTTCGAGCGTCGCGGTCGCATTGGGCACGTTCAGCGCCAGCGCGCAGACCGACGTGCCATGCGTGATCTGATAGGAATGCGCGAAGCCTTCCTTGTCGCTGTTCAGCACGATGCGGATTTCGCCCTGGCCCCATAGCGACACGTCCTTGGACCGGTGCTGGCCGGTCTTGGCGAAGCCGAGCGCCGTCAGGAATTTTTCGAAGCCCGGCCGGTCGCCTTCGTCGACCGCGAACTCGACGAATTCGACTTTGCGCACCGGGGCGGGCGGGGGCATCTTCACGGCACCCGGCACGGCGAGTTTCGACTTGCGCTGGGTTTCGTCCATCAGCGCGATCAGCGAGCGGCGGCCGTCGAGCGCCACCGAGCGCGCGGAGCCCGCGCGGAAGCGATCGTTGAAAATTTCCAGCGACAGATGGCCGTCATAGCCGGTGGCGGTCAGCGCATCCATGAAGGCGACCATGTCGAAATCGCCTTGGCCCGGCAGGCAGCGCCAATGGCGGCCCCAGGAGAGATAGTCCATCTGCAGCTTCGGCGCGTCGGCGATCTGGACCAAGAAGATGCGGTCGCCCGGGATCGCGCGGATGGGTTCGAGGTCGAGCCCGCGCGCGAAGATATGGAACGTGTCGAGCACCGTGCCGACTTGCGGATGGTTGGCGCGGCGCACCACTTCCCAGGCGTCGCGATAGTCGTTGATATGCTTGCCCCAGGCGAGCGCTTCGTAAGCGACGCGAAGTCCGCGCTTGGCGGCGCGCTCGCCCAGCTCCTTGAAATCGGCGGCGAGGCGGTCGATGCCGCCTTGCGCGTCCGGCGCCACGCTCGAACACACGAACAGCAGATCGGTGCCGAGTTCGTGCAGCAGATCGAACTTCCGCTCGGCACGGTCGAAGGTGCGCGCGCGCTTTTCCGCCGGCATGCCTTCGAAATCGCGGAAGGGCTGGCACGTGACGATCTTGAGGCCCAGATCTTCGCACAGGGCGCGTACTTCCTTGGGCGAGCCCGGATGCGCGATCAGATCATTCTCGAACAGCTCGACCGCGCGGAACCCAGCGGCGGCGATCGCTTCCAGCTTCTCGCGCAGATTTCCCGACAGGCAGACCGTGGCGATCGATGTGCGCATGGCGGGAACCCCTCAATAGGAGATGCGGGCGTGGGCGCGCAGCGTTTCGGGCGTCGTGGTGGCGAAGCCGAAGAATTCGAGATAGGCGGGGATTTGTTCGAACAGCATATCCACACCGATCTGCGTGCGGCAACCGCGCGCTTTGGCGGCCGACAGGAAGGCGGTCGTTTCCGCCTTCATCACCACTTCGCCCACGAAAGTTTCGGGTTCGAGCAGCGAAACGTCCAACGGCATGGGATCGCCCGCGTTCATGCCCAGCGGTGTGGCGTTGACCACGATATCGAAACCGCGCGGATCGTTGTCGCCGGTTTCGACGCGCAAAGCGGGGTAGTGGCGCACGAGGCGCGCGGCGAGGCCGTCCATCGCCGCCGCGTCGAGATCGTGAAGCGCGATCCGGGCCGCCCCCGAGGCCGCCAGCGACGCCGCGATGGCTGAGCCGACACCGCCGGCGCCGACGATCAATGCGCGCGCGCCCTCGATACGCTGGCCTTTGCGCTTCACACCGCGCACGAATCCTTCGCCGTCGAACATGTCGCCGATCAGCCTGCCGTCGGCATCGCGCTTGACCGCGTTGCAGGCCCCCGCGATGCGCACGGCGGGGCTCGCCTCGTCCAGCATCGCGACGACCGAGACCTTGTGCGGCATCGTGATCAGCGCGCCGTCGACATTCGTGAAGCGGAAGATAACGGGGAGTGCTGCGGCGAAGTCGCCCGCGCGTACGCCCATCGGCACGACGCAGGCGTTGATGCCGTTCGCTTCGAAATACGGGTTGTAGATCATCGGCGCCTTGAACGTCGCCGTCGGGTCGCCGATATGCGCGATGATCCGCGTATTGCCGTCGAGGGACATGGGTTTCCCCCGCACCGCCATCAGGCCGCGATCAGCAGACGGCGCATCGCGTCGATCGCGACGGGATAGCCGCCCGCACCCAGGCCGGCGATGACCGTCGTCACGACGGGCGACATCAACGAGCGATGATAGATCGGCTCGCGCTTATGGATGTTGGAGATGTGGAACTCGACGATCGGGCCGGGGAACATTTTGAGCGCATCCATCACCGCCATCGAGGTGAAGGTGAAGGCGGCGGGGTTGATCAGGATACCGGCGGCGGGGCGGTCGATTGCCTCGTGAATCCACCCGATCAGAGTCTCTTCGCTGTTGGTCTGGCGGAATTCGAGCGGCACATCGCCGGCCGCTTCGCGGCACATCGCTTCGACCTCCGCCAGCGTCGTGCGGCCGTAGATTTCCGGCTCGCGCTTGCCCAGGCGGTTGAGGTTGGGACCGTTGAGAACGTAGATCGGCTTCGACATGCGTTTAACCCTGGTAGCCCATCGCGCGGGGCAGCCACAAAACCGTTTCCGGCACGAAGGTGATCAGCGCCAGCGCCGCGATCATCGCCCACAGGAAGGGCAGCACGTCGCGCACGAGGTCGCGCAACGGCACTTTCGCGATGTTGGTCATGATGAACAGCAGCAAACCGTAGGGCGGCGTGATCAGCCCCAGCATGATGTTGAACACTGCGACGACGCCGAAATGGATCATGTCGACCCCCAGCGCTTTGGCGGTCGGCAACAGCACGGGCACGATGACCAGCAGGATCGTCGTGCCTTCCAGAATACAGCCGAGGATCAGCAGGATCACGTTGACCAGGATCAGGAACTCGATCTGGCTCAAATTCCAGCCCGCGATCAGATTCTTCAGCAGTTCGGGGATGTTCTCGATCGTGACGATATAATTCAGCACCAGCGCGCCCGCGATCAGCATGCCGATCGACGCCGAAACGCGCATGCTGCGCATCAACGCGCCGTAAAGATCGCGGAAGCCCACGCTGCGATAGAGCCCGGCCGAAATCATCAACGCGTAGGCGGCGGCGACGGCCGCCGCTTCGGTCGGCGTCGTCACGCCGCCATAGATGCCGCCGAGCAGCACGACCGGCATCATCAGTGTCGGCAACGCGCGCCAGGTGATGCCGGGGATCTCGCGGATCGGTACCGGTTTTTCGACCGGGAATTTTTTGACCTTCGCCTGCCAGTCGACGATCAGCATTTGCGACGCCGCCATCAGCAAGCCGGGGACCACGCCGCCCAGGAACAGGAACCCGATCGACGCGTCGGAGATCAGCGCGTAGAGCACCATCGGGATCGACGGCGGGATGATCGGCCCGATGACCGAGGACGCCGCCGTCAGCGCCGCCGCGAAGCTCGCCGTGTAGCGGTTGTCGCGGGTCATCATGACCTGCATCATCTTGCCGGTTCCCGCCGCGTCGGCGATGGCCGAGCCCGACATGCCCGCGAAAATCACGCTTTGCAGCACGTTGACCTGGGCGAGGCCGCCGCGGAAGCGCCCGACCAGCGCGTTGCAGAAGCCGAGCAGGCGGTCGGTCATGCTGCCGATATTCATCAGCTCCGCCGCCAGCACGAACAGCGGCACGGCCAGGATGATGTAGTTGTTGTACATGCCGTTCAGGATCTGCTCGGCGGCGATGCCCATATCCTGCCCGGCAAGCAGGAGATACAGGATCGAGCCCGCGATCATCGCGTGACCGATGGGCAGTCCCAGCAGCGACAGCAGCGTGATCGCGACCAGGGCGATCGACCAGGGGGATGCGAAGTTCATACGCCCGAATTCGCTTTGGTGGGATCGAAGGCGTCCGGTGCGCCGCCCTTCAACGCGCGGAAGCCCAGCCACAGATAGCGGACGATCGCGGCGACGGCGAAGATCACGTAGATGAGATAAAGCCAGTCGAAGCGGATTTTCATATAGGCCGTGCGCTGCACGCGCATGAAGGCGACGTAATCGGCGATCGCGGGCAGCGAAACGAGATAGAGGCCGACGAGGCCGGCGGCGGTCACCAGGCACATGACGCGCCTGGTTCCGTCGCCGACCGCGCCGTAGAGAAGGTCGAAGCGGATTTCCTCGTCCTCGCGCAGGACGAACGCGGCCGCCCATAGAACGAGCCAGATCCACAGCACGATGCTGAGTTCGTGCGTCCATCCGACCGGGAAGTTGAGCGCGTAGCGGAATACGATCTGGATCAGGAAGGCGAGGAACATCGCGGCGAGCATCGCCACCGCGACGGCCTCGGCCCCCTTCGCCAGAATTTTCGCGACGCGCGTCATCGCCTCAGAGCGCGTTGATCTTATCGACCATGCCGGCCGGCCACGCCTTGGCGAGGTCGGAGGCAAGGTATTTCTTCTGCGCGAAGTCGCGGAACGCGGCCAAGTTCGGCTCGTACACGTCCAGACCCTGCGCCTTGAAGAACGCGACCAGCTCGCCTTCCTTCTTCGCGTGCTCGGCGTTGCTCCAGCCCACGGCCGCGTCGGCCGCCGCCTGGAACTGCGCGCGCTTGGCTTCGCTCATCGCGCGCCAGGTGCGGGCCGACACGGTCAGCAGATCGAAGCCGACGAGATGCGAGGTCAGGATGATCTGGTTGCTGACCTCGTAGAACTTCATGTTCTGCACGTTCGGCAGCGGGTTGTCCTGGCCGTCGATGGCGCCGGTCTGCAGGCCCGTATAGACCTCGGCATAGGCCATCGGCACCGGATTGGCGCCGATCGACTGGCCCAGGAACTGCCACGCGTCGCCGCCGGGCATGCGCAGCTTCACGCCGGCGAGATCGGCGGGCGTTTCGATCTTCTTGCGGCCGCGCAGGCCGACATGGCGCGCGCCGAAATAGGTGGGTGCGAGGATGCGGATGCCGAGCTGTTCTTCGGCCATGTTCTTCATCTGCTGGCCGACGTCGCTCGCGAACACTTTTTGCAGATGGGCGGCGTCGCGGAACAGATAGGCGGCGGTCATGATCGACCACGCCGGGATCTGGTTCGACACGTCCTGCGGGGCGATATTGCCCATCTCGAGATTGCCGCGCTGAAGCGCGACGAGTTCGGTGCCCTGCTTGAACAGGTTGCCGCCGTAAAAGAGCTGCATCGTGTAGTCGGCTTCGACCGCCGCCGAAAAGCGCTTCATCATCTCGGCGCGGATGTCCTGTTCGGAGAACACGGCCGAGAAGCGGATCGTCGGTTTGGCTTGGGCGAAAGCGGCGCTGCCCATCGCGAGCGAAGCGGCGCCGGTGGCCAAGAAGGCGCGGCGAGACGGTGTGAAATTCATGAGGGGTCCTCCCAATCAATGGCGGCGCGGTTTGCGCGTCCGATGCGAGAGATTTGATTGGATAAAGATCATAGTCAATGAAAAAAGACAAAATCTCATATATTATGGATGACGTCGTATTTTCCCCGACGCCGGTTGGGGTGATGTACCCTGCCGGCTAAGGGCAAGGATTCGCATGGCTTTCGATCTCCAAACCGGGACCCTCGCCGACAAGACCTACGACAAGGTCCGGGGCGATATCATTTTCGGGCGCTTGGCGCCGGGAAAGCGCCTGCGCATGGATCGACTCGTCCAGGATTACGGGGCGAGCGTGAGTACGCTGCGCGAAGTGCTGAACCGGCTGACGTCGGAAGGCTTCGTCGTGGCGGAAGGCCAGCGCGGCTTCGATGTCGCACCCGTCTCGATGGCGAATTTCGAGGAAGTCGCGGCGTTGCGCCTGCTGCTGGAAACGCATGCGATCCGCGACAGTTTCGCGGCGGGCGACGTGGAATGGGAAGGGGCGGTCGCCGCCGCCCATCACAAGCTCGAAGCGATGGAACGCCGGATGCTTGCGGGCGAAACCCAAGCGACCGAAACATGGAAGGGCTACGACCGCGAATTCCATCAAGCGCTGATCGGCGCTTGCGGTTCGCAGACGCTGCTCGATCTCTACGGCGACGTTTACGACCAGTATCTGCGCTATCAGATGGTCGCGGTCGTGTTTCGCGGCCGTGCCGCCGCCGACGAGCACAGGAAGCTGCTCGATTGCGCACTGCGCCGCGACGCGCCGGCCGCTTGCGCGATCCTGCGCGCGCATATCGATGGCTGCATCGCGCATACGCGCAAATTGGGCGTGCTGCCATGAGCGGCAAGATCGTCGTCCTCGCCGAACATGCCGCCGAAACGGTGGCCGACACGATTTATCGGCGCATCCGCACCGACATTCTGGCGGGCCGGCTGGCGCCATCGGCGAAGCTGAAACTCGACAAGCTCAAAACCGATTACGGCGCCAGCGTTTCCACGTTGCGCGAGATCCTCAATCGCCTCGCGTCGGAACGCCTTGTGGTCGCGGAAGGGCAGAAGGGGTTCCAGGTCTCGCCGGTCTCCGTCGCCAATCTCAAGGAAATCGCGGCACTGCGCCTGCTGCTGGAATGCGACGCGATCGAGCGTTCGTTCAAGGCGGGCGACGTGGATTGGGAAGCGCGGATCGTCGCGGCGCATCACAAGTTGACGCGCTTCGAGGAACGCATGGCGGCGGGCGTGCCCGACACGGCCGAGCAGTGGAAGCGCTACGATTGGGAATTCCATCAGGCGCTGATCTCCGCCTGCGGCTCGAAAACGCTGATCGCGGCGCATGCCGGCGTGTTCGACAAATATCTGCGCTACATGATGACGTCCCTCAGCTTCCGCGGCGACATTTCGTCGAACGAGCATCGCGAGATGGTCGATTGCGCGATGCGCCGCGATGCCGCGGCCGCCTGCGATTCCCTGCGCCGCCATGTCGAAGGCGGCATGAGCCACGCGCTGGCCCTGGGCAAACTGCGTTAGCTTTGCGCGGCGACCGCGTCGGGCAGGGCGGTGCGGCCTTGCGCGACGTCGATCTCGCGGCGCGGCAGCGGGAAGACGATGCCGAGTTCGTCGAAGCGCAGCTTCATGCGGCGATTGAATTCGCGCCCGATCGCCCATTGGCGAATGGGGCGCGTCTTGATCCGCGCCACGATATGCACTGCCGATTCCTCGAACTTGTCGACGCCGAGCACTTCCAAATCATCGAGGATGTCGTCGCGATAAGCGTCTTCGGCCGCCAGGCCCGCGAAGATCTCGCGCAAGACCGCGATCACGCGATCGGTGTTCTCGCGATAGCCGACGCGCACGTCGAGCAGATAGAACGAAAAATCCTTCGTGAGGTTGCTGATCTGCGTGATCGCGCCGAAGGGGATCGTGTGCACGACGCCCGACATGTCGCGCAGCTTGATCGTTCGGATCGTCATGCCTTCGACGAAACCGCCGGTCCCGTTGATGTTGGCGACGTCGCCGACATTCACCGTATCCTCGGCCAGGATGAACATGCCGGTGATGACGTCCTTCACCAGCGTTTGCGAGCCGAAGCCGATGGCGAGACCCACGACGCCGGCCCCCGCGATCAGCGGCATGACGTTGACGCCGATCTGCGACAGCACCGACAGCGCGGTCAGCAGGCCGATGACCAGGAAGATCGCGTTGCGGATCAGCGGCAGCAGCGTGCGCAGGCGCTGATTGCGCACCAGCATCTGGCCGTTCGCGTCGCGCCGGTCGAGATGATAGGCGATCGTCGCGTCGGCGATTTCCCACACGATATAGGCGAGCAGCAAGCTGCCCGCGATCCCGGCGAGGCGCGGCGCCACGAACGCGCCGACCGGTGTCGACAGCAACGCGCCGAGATCGATCTGCCAGGCGAGCAAGATGGCGGCAGCGCCCGCGATGCGCACCGCCCAGATCGCGGCGACGCGCGCTTTGCGCAGATATTTGCCCGCGCGCAATTCGAAGGCCGGGGCGTTGCGCATCCAGGCTTGCGACGTGGCGCGCAGGCGTTCGAACAATCTTTCGATCTGGGCGAGGCAGAATTGGACGAGGACGACGGCGAGGAACGTGACCGCCGTGCCCTGCGCCAGGAAGGCGAAGCCGCCGGGCACATGCATGCCCCATACGGCGAACGCCACGAGCACGTAGACGATCGCAATCAAATGCCAAAGCCCGGCGATCATGCGGCGCAACCGCGCCGCGCCGGAATCGCCGCCTTTGCCCGCGATCAACCGCGCCATGCGGCGCCGGCAGCCGAGAATGCCGGCGATCAGAATCGCGGCGACGGCGCCGCCCGCGATCCAGCGGATGGCTTCGATGATCAGCGGCGAGGCGTTCATGATTTCCGCCACGCGCGTCGCGGCGAAGCCGAGCCCGATCGCGACCAGGATGCGCTTGATCCAGAGATAGATGCGGAACGCCGCGGAATCGTCGAGGGGGACGAGCCGCGATTCGGCCACTTCGGGATTGAAGGCGAGACGGCCGATCGCGAGGCCGATCTGGATCGACGCGGTGACGAGAACCAGGGCGATCAGAATGTCGCGCAAGGTGGGCGAGGGGGCGAGGAACGCGATCGCGATATGCGCGACGGCGACGAGCGTGAGGGGGGCGACGATCTCCGCCGCGAAGCGCAGGGCGCGCGACGTGGCCGCGCGCGAGACGAGGCGCGCCGCGATCCATGCCGCCAACGCGGCCAACACCACGATCGCCACGACGCGTACGCCGCTTTCCAGCGCGTGCGCGCGCAGGAACGGATCTTCGAATGTCGTGCGCAGCGCGGTGACGGCGCGCATCAGTGCTTCGAGAATTTGCGCCGGCGCGTCGGCGAATGCCGTCATGGTCGATGCCATGGGCCCTCCGTTCTTTCGCGATTGCGGTCTCCGCCTTCGGTCTAGAAACGGAATGCGCCCATTTGATGGCGAATTCCCGGCGCTCGCCTTGGGGAATATTCGCCGCCATACTCGGTAGAAATACGTAAGGGAGGATTCGATGGGTTTGTTGGACGGCAAGGTGGCGCTCGTGACCGGTGCGGGTTCGGGGATCGGCAGGGCGATCGCCTTGGCTCTGGCGGGCGAGGGGGCGACACTCGCGCTGGCCGGAAGGCGCGAAGCCAATCTCGCGGAGACGACAGCCGCGATCGAATCCATCGGCGGCAAGGCGAAAATCTTTCCGCTCGACGTCGTCAAACACGACGATGCCGCCGCGACGGTGGCGAAGATCAAGGCGTCGCTTGGCGCGGTCGATATCCTGGTCAACAACGCGGGCCATTCCAGTCGCGTGCGCAATATCCAGTTCATGTCCGAGGCGGAGTGGCGCGCCATCGTCGATCTCAATCTCACCGCCGTGTTTTCGCTGACGCAGGCGGCGCTGCCGGACATGCTGGCCAAGAAGGCGGGCACGATCGTGACGATCGCGTCCTATTCCGGGCTCAACGGCACGCTGCTCGGCGGGGCGGCCTATAGCGCCGCCAAGGCGGGCGTGATCAATCTCATGGGGTTCGTCCACAACACGTTCCGCAACCAAGGGATACGCGCGACTGCCGTGGTGCCGGGCGAAGCGGATACGGCGATCATGGAGCTGCGTCCGCGCAAGCCGTCGGACGCGGAGCGCGCGACGATGCTGGCGCCCGAAGACGTGGCGCAAGCCGTGCGGCTCTGCGCAACGCTGCCTTCCCGCGCGACGATTCCGGAATTGCGGATCGTGCCGACCTATCAGCGCGATCTGTCGGGCGATCTGGAAGCCGCACGCTGGATCGGCGCGCCCGATCCGGCGAAACGCTGAAATCGGCTATGCTCGAATCATGACGGAACCCCAAGACGCCGCCGCGCGCCGCGCCATCCGCCCCGTGCTCTGCTATCCGGTCGAAGGCTTGGCGCCGCCCGATCTCGGCAAGCTCGATATGGGATTGGCGGAGGCCGCCGTCGCCGAAACGGTGATCGTGCCGCCGCGCGACGCGCGCGCGTTCCGCGTACCGGCGGGCTGGTTCTTCCGCATCGTCGGCGTCGAAGGCCCGCAGGTCGGCGATCTGAATCTATGGTCGGCGGCGGATCCGGCTGAGCGGTTCTTCAGCGGCAAGACGCGCGCGTTGCACGCCACGCATGTGACGCGCGGCCATCGGCTGTGGAGCACGCTGCCCTATCTGCGGCCGATGGCGACGATCGTTGCCGATAGCCTCGCCTGGTACGGGTTCGACGAACATGGCGGCGGCGTGCACGATGTGATCGGCACGCGCTGCGATCCCTACACCAATCGGCTGCTGTCGGGCGGCGACTATCATCATTGCTGCCATTCGAATCTGACGCGCGCCTTCGCGGCGATCAGCGGTCTGCCGGCGCAGCAGGCCGAGCTTCACGTTCACGACGTGCTGAACGTGTTCATGTGCACGGGCTTCACCAAGGACACGCATCAATATTTCATGAAGGCGAGCCCGGTGCGGCCCGGAGATTCCCTGACGTTCCTCGCCGAGATCGATTTGATCGGCGCGCTATCGGCGTGCCCCGGCGGGGATTGCTCGGCCGAACATTCGAGCGATACGGCGCGCTGCCATCCGTTGAAAATCGAAATCCTGCGCCCGAGTGACGCGTTTCTGGCGGCGCATACGCCGCCGCCGATCAGCGCCTATCCGCGTACGCACGGAGTTTAGTTGCGGATATCCGTCCCGACCTTCTGGTGCGGCACGTCGATCAGCTTCCGCGTGCCGGCGGCGACGTCGTAGATATGGAATGAATCCATATTGCGGCCGTAGAGATGCAGCGAGACGCAAACCTCGCCATCCTCGGGCACGCCGGTCATGTGGATATGGTCGGGGTTCGGCACGAAGGTCGAGACCGAGCCCGGATCGAGCAGAACCACGCCGCCCCGGCGCAGCACGATCCCGTCATTGGTTTTGATTTCGCCGTCGCGCGGCATATAGGCGCGTTCCTGCAAATGGCCTTGCAGCACGCCGACCACGCCCCACGATCCGTGGTCGTGCACCGGCGTCCATTGGCCCGGCAGCCACACCAGCGCGAACAGCGAGATGTCGCCCTGCGGGCAGATATGGATCGCGTTGCGGTTATAATGTGCGGGGTCGCTGCGCATCTGATCTTGCGTCAGAACGCCCGTTCCTTCGCGCGCCAAGCGGCGCATCGCCGGGGCGATGGCCAGCACGCGATCGGCGCTGTCGGCATGGGCGGCGGCCTCACGCTCCGCAAGCGCGATGAAGTTGCTGATGGCGCTGTGCATGATCTTTCTTAGTAGATGAGGTCGTCCGCACCGCCGGCCCCGCCCTTCGACAGGACGATTTCGTCCTTCGCGGCGAGTTCTTTGGCGGTGTTGACCATGGCGGTTTGCGCTTCGGCCACGTCCTTGCCGCGCACCGGGCCCAACGCTTCGATTTCTTCCTTGAGCATTTTGCCCGCGCGTTCCGACATGTTCGAGAAGAACAGATCGCGCAGCGTTTCGTTCGCACCTTT